>WRCZ01000016.1 GCA_009783685.1 Actinomycetes bacterium | reverse complement strand
TCGCCGACCCGGTCTCGCGCACCCAGCTGGAGACGCTGCGCAAGAACTGCGCGGAGTTCGGCGTGCGGCTGCACCCGCTGGGCGACGTCGAGCAGGGCGTCGTCCATGTGGTGGGCCCGCAGCTGGGACTGACCCAGCCCGGCACCACCGTGGTCTGCGGCGACTCGCACACCTCCACCCACGGCGCCTTCGGCGCGCTGGCGTTCGGCATCGGCACCTCGCAGGTCGAGCACGTGCTGGCCACCCAGACGCTGCCGCTGGCACCGTTCAGGACCATGGCGATCACCGTCGACGGCGAACTGCCCGACGGCGTCACGGCCAAGGACCTGATCCTCGCCGTGATCACCCGGATCGGCACCGGCGGCGGCCAGGGCTACGTCATCGAGTACCGCGGCTCGGCCATCGAGAAGCTGTCGATGGAAGCGCGGATGACCGTCTGCAACATGTCGATCGAGGCGGGCGCGCGGGCCGGCATGATCGCCCCGGACCAGACCACGTTCGACTACCTGCAGGGCCGCGTGCACGCGCCGCAGGGCGAGGACTGGGACGCCGCGGTCGCGTACTGGAAAACGCTGCGCACCGACGACGACGCGGTCTTCGACCACGAGGTGCGGATCGACGCCAACGCGCTCACGCCGTTCGTCACCTGGGGCACCAACCCCGGCCAGGGCGCGCCGCTGAGCGCGTCCGTGCCGGACCCGGCGTCGTTCGCCGACCCCAGCGACCGGCTGGCCGCGGAGAAGGCGCTGGAGTACATGGGGCTGGACGCCGGACAGCCGCTGCGCGAGGTCGCGGTGGACACGGTGTTCGTCGGATCCTGCACCAACGGCCGGATCGAGGACCTGCGCGCCGCCGCGTCCGTCGTCCAGGGCCGCCAGGTCGCCGACGGCGTCCGCATGCTGGTCGTCCCCGGCTCGGTGCGCGTGGCGCTGCAGGCCGTCGAGGAGGGCCTGGACAAGGTGTTCACCGCGGCCGGCGCCGAATGGCGGCACGCGGGTTGCTCGATGTGCCTGGGTATGAACCCCGACCAACTCGCCCCCGGCGAGCGGTCCGCGTCCACCTCGAACCGCAACTTCGAAGGACGCCAGGGCAAGGGCGGCCGCACGCACCTCGTCTCGCCCCAGGTCGCCGCCGCCACCGCGGTGGTGGGCAAGCTGGCCTCGCCCGCCGACCTGTCCGACGTCCCTGCTCCCGCGGAGGTCTGAGCACCATGGAAGCCTTCACCACGCACACCGGCCGGGCCGTGCCGCTGCGCCGCAGCAACGTCGACACCGACCAGATCATCCCCGCGCACTGGCTGAAGAAGGTCACCCGCAACGGGTTCGAGGACGGCCTGTTCGAGGCCTGGCGCAAGGACGCGTCGTTCATCCTCAACGCGCCCGAGCGCAAGGGCGCCACGGTCCTGGTGGCCGGCCCCGACTTCGGCACCGGCTCGTCCCGCGAGCACGCCGTGTGGGCGCTGCAGAACTACGGCTTCAAGACCGTGATCTCGTCCCGGTTCGCCGACATCTTCCGCGGCAACTCGCTGAAGAACGGCCTGCTGACGGTCGTGCTGCCGCAGGAGACCGTCGAGCAGCTGTGGAAGCTCGTCGAGGCCGACCCCACCGCGGAGATCACCGTGGACCTGGTGGCCCGCGAAGTCCGCGCCGAGGGCGTCACCGCGCCCTTCGAACTCGACGACAACGCCCGCTGGCGGCTGCTGGAAGGGCTGGACGACATCAGCCTGACGCTCGCCAACGAGGCGGACATCTCCGCCTTCGAGGCCCGCCGGCCGTCGTACAAGCCGAGCACCGTCCAGGTGTGACCGCGCGCTGACCGCGTCCGACCGCCGCTCCGCGGCCCGGATTCGTCACTCTCCGAAGCGCCCCTCGCCGTCCCGTGCCCCGTGCACGGGCCTGGCGAGGGGCGCTTCGGGTTTTTCGCCGACCGGCAACCGGAGGAGCAAGGGAGCACCCGGTTGGCCCTGTCGCTCCCGACAACTCGCCGCAGATGGCACAATCGACGCATGGGACGTGACGGCCAACTCGAGCTCTACGGGGTCGTGGCCGCACGTCTGAAGCAGGCGCACACACGTGTGGCGAATCCCGAAGTCCCTGATGGGACCAGGCGGGAGTTGAGTCGGCGGTTGCTCGCGGTGACCGCCGTCGCGAAGCACGATCTCGCCGACGCGGCACGGCGTCTGGACGCGTTGACGGCTGAGTTGGACGACCTCGGAATCCCTGATCGCTGATCGCCGAGAGCCCCGAGTTCGTTGCGGCACAAGGGTGATTCGCCCGTTTCGTATTTGATTTGCGGTATATATCCGCCTAGCGTGCGAAATCAGCCCGCACTCATTCGCCGGGCAAGTTTCCGAAGGGGAAGACGTGAACAAGGCGCAGCTCGTAGAAGCGATTGCCGACAAGGTAGGCGGCCGCCAGGACGCCGCGGACGCGGTTGACGCGGTTCTCGATGCGATCGTCCGCGCGGTGGTCGCCGGAGACCGGGTGTCGGTCACCGGTTTCGGTTCGTTCGAGAAGGTCGAGCGTCCCGCCCGTTACGCTCGCAACCCCCAGACCGGGGAGCGGGTCAGGGTCAAGAAGACCTCCGTGCCGCGGTTCCGCGCGGGCCAGGGCTTCAAGGACCTGGTCAGCGGGGCGAAGAAGCTTCCGCGGGGTGGCGAGGTCTCCGTCAAGAAGGCCCCCAAGGGCAGCCTGACCGGCGGTGCCGCCACCACTGCCAGGACCACCACGAAGAAGGCAGCGGCCAAGAAGGCCACCGCCGCCAAGAAGGCCACCGCGAAGAAGGCCACCGCCGCGAAGAAGACCGCGGCGAAGAAGGCCACCACCGCGAAGAAGACCGCGGCGAAGAAGACCACCGCGAAGAAGGCGACCGCCAAGAAGGCCGCGGCCAAGAAGGCTCCGGCCAAGAAGGCGACCGCCAAGAAGGCCCCGGCCAAGCGCGCCACCCGCAAGCGCGCCGCCGCCAGGTGATAGCCGGCTCCCACCGCCGGTACCCGCAGCCCGGGCCGGGCCCCACCAGGGGCCCGGCCCGGCTGTTCTCTTTGCGCCGCCGTCCGTGCCGACCTCCGCCCCTGGCCGCCCGCGGGCCCGCGGGCGGCCATAATTGGGGGCATGCAGGCGACCGCGTACACCTTTGACCCCGTGAGCCGTGGCGGCAGCGTGCTGCTGGACGACGGGACGCCGCTGCCGTTCGACGCGGAGGCGTTCGACGCGGGCGGGTTGCTGCTGCTGCGCGTGGGGCAGCGGGTGCGGATCCGCACCGAGGGCACGGGCGACGACCGGCGGGTCGTCTTCGTGACCCTCCAGACCTATCCGGACCCGGGGGCCTGAACGGCCGCGGAGTGCGCGGCGTAGACGGCGGCGGTGCGCGGGCCGAGGCCCAGCGCCAGGGCCGCCCGCAGATCGCCGGCGGTGTCCACGTCCTGCCGGACGGACACCACGTCGGGGAGCACGATCTCGCGGGCGCCGGACGCGAGATGGCGCGCCCGGGACGCGCCGCCGAACGCGGGGGCCAGCGCGACGCCGGGCGCAGCGGCCAGCAGCGTCGTCCCGACACCCGCCGCATCGGCCAGGAACGCCCGTTCCGGAGCGCGCGCGGCCTCCTGGAGCACGTGGGACAGCTCGGCCGGCCGCAGCGCCGGGAGATCGCCGTTCAGCGCCGCGACCCCGCCCGCCGCCCCGCGCTCCCGCACCCGCTCGGCTCCGTACCGCAGGGCCGCGTTCAGGCCGGCCGCCGGGACGTCCGGCACCACGAGCGCCCCGAGCCGGGCCAGCCGGCCGCCCGCCACCGGGTCGTCGGTGACCACGGTGACGTCCGCGACCCGCGGGCAGGACAGCGCCGCGGCCACCGTGTCCAGCACGAACGCCAGCGCCAGCGCCGGCCGCACCTCGCCCGCCGCGTCCGCCAGCCGGCTCTTGGCCAGGGCCAGCGGCTTCAACGGGACGACGAGCGACCACCCGCTCCCGGTCTCTTCCACGTGAACCACCCGCCGCACCCGCCGCAACCCCCGCACCCGCCCTACTCGCCCATTGTCACCGTCCTGTGCCCGTACGGTGCCAGAGGTGCCCCCCGCCGGGCGGACTCCTGGCGTTAGTCTCTGGTAGCCGCGATGCTGAGCGGCAGGAGGGGTGCTGCACGCACGCAGTGCCTGCGCAACGAAGAGGAGTCCGGGTGTCCCGCCGCAGAATCGGTTTCTGGTACCGCCTGGCGGCTGTGATTGCGAAGCCGCCGCTCATCGTGCTGTTCAAGCGGGACTGGCGCGGAATCGAGAACATTCCGGCCGAGGGTGGATTCCTCACCGCGGTCAACCACAACTCGTACCTCGACCCGCTGGTGTACGCGCATTTCCAGTACAACACCGGCCGCGTCCCGCGCTTCCTGGCCAAGGCGTCGCTGTTCACGCCCTTCCTCATCGGCCCCTTCATGCGCGGCACCGGGCAGATCCCGGTGTTCCGCGCCACCGCGGACGCCGCGGCCGCCTACCGCGCGGCCGTCGAGGCGGTCAACAAGGGCGAGTGCGTGGCGTTCTACCCCGAGGGGACGCTGACCCGCGACCCGGAGCTGTGGCCGATGGTCTCCAAGACCGGCGTCGCGCGCGTCGCCCTGCTCACCAAGGCCCCGGTCATCCCCGTCGCGCAGTGGGGCGCCAACGAACTCCTCCCGCCCTACGCGAAGAAGCTCAACCTGCTGCCGCGCAAGACCCACCGCGTGCTGGCCGGGCCGCCGGTCGACCTCAGCGCGTTCTACGGCAAGGAGCCGACCGCCGAGGTGCTGCGCGAGGTCACCGAGGCCATCATGGAAGCGGTCAAGGACCTGCTCGCCGAACTGCGCGGCGAGACCGCCCCGGCCGGCCTCTACGACCCGCGCACCCGCGCCCGCGTCACCCTGTCCGGCGGGGCGCCCGTGGCGGTCGCGAGCACCGAGGCCGCCGTGCCTGCCGTACCCGCCCCGCCCGCCGAGCCCGCCGGGAAGGTCGCGGCCGACGGCGGAGCCGACGACGCCGTGTCCGGCGAGGTCGCGGGAGAGACGCGGGAGGGCGCATGACGGCACGCTGCGCGGTCTTCGGCACCGGTTCGTGGGGAACCGCGTTCGCCGCGGTGCTCGCCGACGCCGGTTGCGAGGTGTCGCTGTGGGGCCGCCGGCCCGCTCTCGTCGACGCCATCAACGCCAATCGCTCCAACCCCGACTACTTCCCCGACCTCGAACTGCCCGCCGCCGTCACGGCCACCGCCGACCCCGCCGAGGCCGCGGCCGGCGCGGAGTTCGTGATCCTCGCGGTGCCCTCGCAGTCGCTGCGCGCCAACCTCGCCGACTGGGCGCCGCTGATGCGCTCCGACGCGGTGCTGGTGAGCCTGATGAAGGGCGTCGAACTCGGCACCGCGAAGCGGATGAGCGAGGTCATCGAGGACGTCACCAAGGCCGGCCAGGAGCGCGTCGCGGTGCTGTCGGGGCCCAACCTGGCGCCGGAGATCGCCGCCCGCCAGCCCGCCGCCGCCGTCGTGGCCTGCCGTGACGAGGACGTCGCCCGGCGGTTCCAGACCGCCTGCCACACCGCCTACTTCCGCCCCTACACCAACACCGACGTGGTGGGCGTCGAACTCGGCGGCGCGGTGAAGAACGTCATCGCGCTCGCGGTCGGCATCGCCGGCGGGATGGGGCTCGGCGACAACACCAAGGCGTCGCTCATCACCCGCGGACTGGCCGAGACGACCCGGCTGGGGCTGGCGATGGGCGCCGACGCGCACACCTTCGCGGGCCTGGCCGGCATGGGCGACCTGGTCGCCACCTGCTCCTCGCCGCTGTCCCGCAACAACACCTTCGGGCACAACCTCGGCCGCGGCATGAGCCTGGCCGAGACCATCGCCGTCACCAGCCAGACCGCGGAGGGCGTCAAGTCCTGCGAGTCGGTGGCGGATCTGGCCCGCCGGCACGGCGTCGACATGCCGATCACCGAGACCGTGGTCGACATCGTGCACAACGGGAAGCCGCCCGTCGTGGCCGTCAAGGAGTTGATGTCACGTTCCGCGAAGGCGGAACGGTAAGGTCACCGTGACATGAGCAACCTGCCTTCTCCCCAGAGCCCCCGCAAGCCGCGGGTCGCCGTGGTATTCGGCGGCCGCAGCTCCGAGCACGGCGTGTCCGTGGTGACCGCCGCGAGCGTGCTGCGCGCCATCGACCGCGACAAGTACGACGTGCTGCCGATCGGCATCACCACCGAGGGCCGTTGGGCGCTGACCGCCGACGAACCCGAACGGATGGCCATCGCGGAACGCCGCATGCCGACCGTCGAGCAGGTCACCGACCACGAGGGCGCGGTCGCCCTGCCAGTGGACCCGGGCAACCGCGAGGTCGTCTACACCGAGGCCGGGGCGGTGCCCAAGGCGCTCGGCGAGGTCGACGTCGTCTTCCCGATGCTGCACGGCCCGTACGGCGAGGACGGCACCCTGCAGGGGCTGCTGGAACTCTCCGGCGTCCCCTACGTCGGCGCGGGCGTGCTCGCCTCCGCCGTCGGCATGGACAAGGAGTACATGAAGCGGATCTTCACCTCGTTCGGGCTGGCCGTCGGCCCCTACGTGGTGGTCCGGCCGCGCGAGTGGGAGCGGGACCCGGGCGCCGCCCGCGACCGGGTGCTCGCCTTCGCCGCCGAGCACGGCTGGCCGCTGTTCGTGAAGCCCGCCCGGGCCGGCTCCTCGTTCGGCATCTCCAAGGTCGAGGGCCCCGAGGGCCTCGACGCGGCGATCGAGGAGGCCCGGCGGCACGACCCCAAGGTCATCGTCGAGGCGATGCTGCGCGGCCGCGAGATCGAGTGCGGGGTGCTGGAGTTCGAGGACGGCCCCCGTGCCTCGGTGCCCGCCGAGATCCCGCCGACCAGCACCCACGACTTCTACGACTTCGAGGCGAAGTACATCGACTCCGCCGACGGCGTGGTGCCGGCACCGCTCACCCCCGAGCAGACCGCTCAGGTGCAGCGGCTCGCGGTGGCCGCGTTCGAGGCCGCGTCCTGCGAGGGCCTGGTGCGCGCCGACTTCTTCCTGCTGGACAGCGGCGAGTTCGTGATCAACGAGATCAACACGATGCCCGGCTTCACGCCCATCTCGATGTACCCGCGGATGTGGCAGGAGAGCGGGATCGGCTACCCCGAACTCGTCGACCGGCTCATCCAGGCCGCGCTGCGCCGCTCGACCGGCCTGCGCTGAACCCGGTGCACCCTCCCCGCGGGCTCAGACACCCTCGGGGATGGTGCGCTTGACCGCCGACGCGAGATCGGTCAGCGGGCCGACATCGCCGGCGTACTTCTTCGGCAGCGTCACCTCGACGTACGCCTTGCGCAGCGTCGTGGTGAGCCGGAAGGTGCCGCCGTTCTGCGGCTCGATCAGCCAGCCGACCCCGTCCACCTCGACGGCGTCGGCGCTGGACTCGTTGTCCGCAGCGGGCCGCGGCACCCCGCAGCGCAGCACGATCGACGGATTCCCCCACCCGGCGGTCAGCTCGGAACGCGGCTTGAGATCATGCCGGGGAAGTCCGCTGACCCGCTGCGGCAGCCGTGCGTGCAGCGCGGCGCAGTAGCGGGCCACCTGGGCGTCAGGAACCGGCACGGCGACGGTCTCGTCCGTATCGGAAGTGGTGGCGTATACCGCCGCCGCTGACAGGCACGCGACGGCGGACACGGCGATCAGCGCAGCCCGGCGACGAATCCTCACCGGGCGAGCATAGTGGGGGACTAGATATGCACGACCGGGCAGGTCAGGGTTCGGGTGATGCCGTCCACCTGCTGGACCCTGGCCACCACCATGCGGCCGAGTTCGTCGACCGTGTCGGCCTGGGCGCGCACGATCACGTCGTAAGGGCCGGTCACGTCCTCGGCCTGGATGACACCGTCGATCTTGGAGATCACCTCCGCTACTGCCGAGGCCTTGCCGACCTCGGTCTGGATCAGGATGTACGCCTGTACCACGGAACCTCCAGGGCGGCTTCGAGGATCATGTGGGAAGGGGGACGCCACGGTATCGCGTTGCCGCGTGCAGCGGGGAGACCCGCGCGGTACCTGCCCCCCTGTATTGACGGGAAACACAGCCGGCGGAAACCGCGCCCGGAAACACCGAAGGGGACGACGCTATGAAGGGGACTGTGGGCGAGCTGGGGGAGTTCGGGCTCATCAGGGAACTGACCTCCCGCCTCACCTCGACCCCCGCCGTGAAGATCGGCCCCGGGGACGACGCGGCCGTGGTCGCCGCGCCGGACCGCCGGGTGGTGGCCACCACCGACGTCCTGCTGGAGAACCGGCACTTCAGGCGCGACTGGTCCACCGCCTACGACGTGGGCCGCAAGGCCGCCGCCCAGAACCTGGCCGACGTCGCCGCCATGGGCGCGGTGCCCACCGCCGTGCTGGTCGGGCTGGTGGTGCCCACCGACCTGCCGGCGACCTGGCCGGTCGAGCTGATGGACGGCATCCGCGACGAGTGCCAGGTGGCGGGCGCCGCGGTGGTCGGCGGCGACGTGGTGCGCGGCGATGTGGTCACCGTCGCCGTCACCGCGCTGGGTGACCTGCGCAACCGGGCCGCCGTCACCCGTTCGGGAGCCCGCCCCGGCAACCTGGTCGCCGTCACCGGCTGGCTCGGCTGGTCCGCGGCCGGGTACGCGGTGCTCTCCCGCGGCTTCCGCTCCCCGCGCGCCTTCGTCGAGGCGCACCGCAGGCCGGAACCGCCGTACCACGCGGGCCCGGCCGCCGCCGAGCTCGGCGCCACCGCGATGACCGACGTCAGCGACGGCCTGGTCGCCGACCTCGGTCACATCGCCGCCGCCAGCGGCGTCGACATCGACCTGCGGTCCGCGGACGTCGACGTGCCCGCGCAGATGTCGGACATCGGCCAGGCGGTCGGCGTCGACCCGCTGCACTGGGTGCTCACCGGCGGCGAGGACCACGCGATAGTCGCCGCGTTCCCGCGCGACGTGAAGCTCCCCGCCCGCTGGCGGGTGATCGGCGAGGTGCGCACCCCCGCCGGCCGCACCCCCCAGGTCACCGTGGACGGTTCGCCCTGGGACAAGGCCGGCGGCTGGGACCACTTCGGCGACGAGACGTGACCCCCGCCCGGGTGCTGACCGTCGCCGGCTCCGACTCCGGGGGCGGCGCCGGCATCCAGGCCGACCTGAAGACGATGCTCGCGCTGGGCGTGCACGGCATGAGCGTGCTCACCGCCGTCACCGCGCAGAACTCCCGGGGCGTGAGCGGCGCCTGGGAACTGCCGGAGGAGGCGGTGCGCGCGCAGTTCCGCGCGGTCGCCGACGACATCGGGGTGCAGGCGGTCAAGACCGGCATGCTCTCCTCGGCGCGGCTGGCCGCGGTGGTCGCCGACCTGCTCACCGGTGTCGACGTCCCCGTCGTCGTCGACCCGGTCGGCATCTCCAAGCACGGCGACGCGCTGCTCGCCGCGGAGGCCGTCGCCGTGGTCCGCGACCGGCTGCTGCCGGTCGCCACCGTGGTGACGCCCAACCTCGACGAGGTCGAACTGCTCACCGGGGTCGCCGTCGCGGGGGAGGAGGGCATGCGGGCCGCCGCCGAGGCGGTGCTGGCGCACGGGCCGCGCTGGGCGCTGATCAAGGGCGGGCACCTGGGCGCCGGCTCCGACGCGGTCGACCTGCTGACCGACGGGACGCACGAGCACTGGTACCGGGCGCCGCGGCACCCCAACCCGCACACCCACGGCACCGGCTGCACCCTGGCCAGCGCCGTGGCCTGCCACCTGGCGCTCGGCCACGACGTGCCGGACGCGGTGGGCCGCGCCAAGCAGTACGTCACCGGCGCGATCGCCGCCGGCTTCCCGCTGGGCTCGGGCATCGGCCCGGTCGACCACGGCTGGCTCCAACGGGCCTGACCACCCCGGCCGTCCGGCCGCGGGCACGCTGAAAAGCCGGCCCACCGCGAGGTGGACCGGCTTTCGGTAGCCGCAAAGGCTGCGCTGCTACGACGTACGCGTGCGTACGCGCTCGAACTAGCGCGAGACCTTGCCGGCCTTGATGCACGAGGTGCAGACATTGAGGCGCTTCGGCGTCTTCCCGACGACCGCACGCACGCGCTGGATGTTGGGGTTCCAACGACGCGGGGTACGGCGGTGCGAGTGGGAGATGCTGTTGCCGAAGCCCGGCCCCTTGCCGCAGACGTCGCAGTTGGCAGCCACGGGTCACTCCAAAGACTTCAGATGCATTTACGATGAAATGCCCGAGAGAGCCCCGGGCAACCGGAGCAGCATACAACCTCTGCTCCCGTACAACGAAACTACCATGGTCCGGGAGCCGCTCCGACCCGCCCGCCCTGCGCGCGTGACCGGACTCACGACTACCCTCGCGGAAAGTCGCCCCGTTCACCGTGTCCCAGGAGGACCTGTTGCCGCCCTCGCTCGACGCTTCCGCGGTGCGCGCCTGGTGCCGGCTCTCGCTGCGGGCGCTGGGCCGGGCCCGCGAGGAGATCGACGCGATCAACGTCTATCCGGTGGCCGACGGCGACACCGGCACCAACCTCTACCTGACCGTGGAGTCCGCGGCCCAGTCGGTCGACGCGGCCTTCGACGGCCACGCGGCCACCGGTGACGCCGACGGCAGCCGCCCCACCCTCGCCGAGGCGTTCCAGGCCATGTCCCACGGCGCCCTCATCGGCGCCCGCGGCAACTCCGGCACGATCCTGGCCCAACTGCTGCGCGGCATGAACGAGTCGCTCGCCCCGGCCCCCGCCCCGCCCGGCGTCCCGGACGTTCCCGGCGCGCCCGCCGCCCCCCGTGACGAGGACCACGCGGCAGCCGCCGTGGTCCGCCGGGCGCTGCGCGCGGCCGCCGACTCGGGGTACACCGCGGTCTCCCGGCCCGTCGAGGGCACCATGCTGACCGTCGCCACCGCGGCGGCCGACGCGGCCCGCGACGCCGAGGGCGGCCTCGCCGAGGTGGTCCGCGCCGCCCACGCGGGCGCGCTCGCCGCGCTCGCCGGTACCCCGGGCCAACTCGGCGTGCTGCAGCGGGCGGGCGTGGTGGACGCCGGCGGGCTCGGCCTGGCCACCGTCCTCGGCGCGCTGTGCGAGGCGGTGACCGGCGAGGCGCCGGCGCGCGCGCCCGCCGGCACCGGCACCTCCTTCCGCCACACCCACCCCGGCGCCGAGAACGGCTCGGCCCCGCCGGACGCGGCCGCCGCCGGGGAGTCCTGCGCGCAGGACGGTCACGCCGGGGAGAACGGTCCGGCGTTCGAGGTGATCTTCCTGCTGGAGGCGGCCGGGGACGCGCCGGTGGCCCGGCTGCGGTCCCGTCTGGACGCCCTCGGCGACTCGCTGGTGGTCGTCGGCGGCGACGGCCTGTGGCACGTCCACGTGCACGTCGACGACGTCGGCGCCGCCATCGAGGCCGGGATCGAGGCGGGCCGCCCGTACCGGATCCGGGTGACCCACTTCGGCGGCCCGCAGCGCGAGCCGGGCCGTGAGCGGGCGCTGAGGGCCGTCGTCGCGGTCGTCCAGGGCGACGGGCTGGCAGGGCTGTACGCCGAGGCCGGAGCCACCGTCGTCGCGGTCCGCCCCGGGGAGCCGACCGCCAGTGGCGAGATCGCCGCGGCGGTACGGCGCGCGCACGCCCGCGAGGTGGTGGTGCTGCCCAACGACGCCGAACTGCGCGACGCCGCGGGCGCCGCCGCCGAGCAGGCCAGGACCGACGGGGTCCGGGTGGCGCTGATCCCCACCCGGTCGGCCGTCCAGGGCCTGGCCGCGCTCGCGGTCCACGAGCCGTCCCGCCGCTTCGACGAGGACGTGGTGGCCATGACGGCCGCGGCCGGCGCCACCCGCTACGCGGAACTGGCCGTCGCCGAGCACCGGTCGTGGACCATGGCCGGCGTCTGCCAGGCCGGCGACGTGCTGGGCCTGATCGACGGGGACGTCGCCGTGATCGGCGCCGACCTGGCGGAGACCGCCGGGGTCGTGCTCGACCGGATGCTCGCCGCCGGCGGCGAACTCGTCACGCTGGTGCTGGGCGCCACCGCGCCGCCCGGCCTCGGCGACCGGATCGAGGCCCGCGTCCGCGAGGGCCACCTCGCGGTCGACACCGTCACCTACGACGGCGGCCAGAGTGCCGCCCCGCTGATCATCGGCGTCGAATAGCCCGCCGGCCGGCGGGGGAACGGCCCATCGCTGTCCGCTTCGTCCGCCCGCCGCGGGCCCCGGCTCGGGACGCGAGGGGGCCGCATGGGCCCGAATGTCGGTGGGGTGCGCGAAGATGGCAGGGATGACCGCGAACCCCCTCGACGACCGGCTCCGCGATCTCGTCGGCGACCGCACGGCCAAGGTGCTCGGCGAGCACCTGGACCTGCACACCACCGGCGACCTGCTGCACCACTACCCGCGGCGGTACGCCGAGCGCGGCGAGCTGACCAGACTCGCCGACCTGCCCGTCGACGAGTACGTCACCGTCGTCGCCCAGATCGCCAAGGCCGACAAGCGCACGTACGGCGGCGGCAAGGGCGTCCGGCTGGAGGTCGTGGTGACCGACGGCAGCGGCTCGCTCACGCTGGTCTTCTTCAGCAAGGCCGCGCACGCCCACGCCCACCGGCTCATCCCCGGCCGCCGCGGCATGTTCTCCGGCAAGGTGTCCGTCTTCAACCGGGTTCGCCAACTCGCCCACCCCGATTACCAGTTGCTGGACGTCGAGGACGGCACCGAGGCCCGCGAGGCGGTCGACGCGTTCGCCAACCGGCTGATCCCGCTCTACCCCGCCTGCAAGCAGATCACCTCCTGGCGCATCGCCCAGGCCGTCGACACCGCGCTCAACTCCCTGGCGGCCACCGGCTGGGCGGGCGTCGGCGAGCCGCTGCCGGACCAGTTGCGCTCCCACCGCGGCCTCGCGCCGCTGCCCGAGGCCCTGGAGAAGATCCACCGGCCGCGCTCCAAGCAGGACATCGCGCAGGCGCGCCACCGGCTCAAGTGGGACGAGGCGTTCGTGCTCCAGGTCGCGCTGGCCCGCCGCAGGGCCGCGGACTCCGCGCTGCCCGCCGTGCCGCGCCGCCCCGCCGCCGACGGCCTGCTCACCGCCTTCGACGCCGACCTGCCGTTCACCCTCACCGACGGCCAGCAGGCCGTCTCCGCCGAGATCTTCGCCGACCTGGCCGCCGAACACCCCATGCACCGGCTGCTGCAGGGCGAGGTCGGCTCCGGCAAGACGATGGTGGCGCTGCGGGCGATGCTCGGCGTGGTGGACGCCGGCGGCCAGGCCGCGCTGCTCGCGCCCACCGAGGTGCTCGCCCAGCAGCACCACCGCTCGATCACCGAGATGATGGGCGACCTCGCGGAGGCCGGCATGCTCGGCGGCTCCGACATCGGCACCAAGGTGGTGCTGCTCACCGGCTCGATGGGCACCGCGGCCCGCCGCGCCGCGCTGCTCGACCTGGTGACCGGCGAGGCCGGCATCGTGATCGGCACCCACGCGCTCATCGAGGACAAGGTGCAGTTCCACGACCTCGGCCTGGTCGTGGTGGACGAGCAGCACCGCTTCGGCGTCGAGCAGCGCGACGCGCTGCGCGGCAAGGGCAAGCAGCCGCCGCACCTGCTGGTGATGACCGCGACGCCGATCCCGCGCACCGTGGCCATGACCGTCTTCGGCGACCTCGACACCTCCGTGCTCGACCAGCTGCCCGCCGGGCGCTCGCCGATCGCCAGCCATGTCGTGCCGGCCGCGGAGAAGCCGCACTTCCTGGCCCGCGCCTGGGAGCGGGTGCGCGAGGAGGTCGGCAACGGGCACCAGGCCTACGTGGTGTGCCCGCGGATCGGCGACGCCGAGGACGCGGAGAACGGGGGCGGCGGACGTGCGGGCGGCGCCAGGAAGGGCGGCAAGACGTCCGAGCAGCCCGACGACGGCGAGCGCCGGCCGCCGCTCGCCGTGACCGACGTCGCCGACCAGCTGGCCTCCGGGCCGCTGAGCGGCCTGCGGGTCCACGTGCTGCACGGCAGGATGGCGCCCGACGCCAAGGACGAGGTGATGCGCGGCTTCGCCGCCGGCGACGTGGACGTGCTGGTGGCCACCACCGTCATCGAGGTCGGCGTCAACGTGCCCAACGCGACCGCGATGGTGATCATGGACGCCGACCGGTTCGGCGTCTCCCAGTTGCACCAGCTGCGCGGCCGGGTCGGCCGCGGCTCCGCCCCCGGCCTGTGCCTGCTGGTCTCCGAGGCACCCGAGGCGAGCCCGGCCCGCGCCCGGCTGGACGCCGTCGCCGGCACCCTCGACGGCTTCGCGCTCTCCGAGATCGACCTCCAGCAGCGCCGCGAGGGCGACGTGCTCGGCCAGGCCCAGTCCGGCGCGCGCTCCTCGCTGCGCGTGCTGGCGGTGATGGACGACCGGGACGTCATCGAGGCCGCCCGCGAGGAGGCCACCGCCCTGGTCGCCGCCGACCCCGAACTGACCGGCCACCCGGACCTGCGCAGCGCCCTGCAGAGCCTGCTGGACGCCGACCGCGAGGAGTTCCTCGACAAGGGGTGACCGGTGACGGCGGGCCGCAGGCGGTAGTGTCGGCTGCGTGAGCAGTTCATGACCCGCGTCATCGCCGGTGCCGCCGGAGGGCGGCGCCTCACCGTCCCCCCGGGCACCGGGACCCGGCCCACCTCGGACCGGGCCAGGGAGGGGCTGTTCTCCACCTGGCAGTCGCTGCGCGGCACCTTGGAGGGCGCGCGGGTGGCCGACCTGTACGCCGGCTCCGGCGCGGTCGGGCTGGAGGCGCTGTCCCGCGGGGCCGCCCACGTGCTGCTGGTCGAGGCCGACACCCGCGCCGCGCGGATCGTCCGGGAGAACGCCGCCGCGATCGGCCTGCCGGGCGCCGAGGTACGGTCCGGCCGGGCCGAGAAGACCGCCGCGTCACCCGCGCCCGCGCAGCCCTACGACGTCCTCTTCCTGGACCCGCCCTACGACGTCCCCGACGCCGAACTGCGGGAGATCCTGCTCACACTCGTGGCCAACCACTGGCTCAGCGGCGATGCGCTGGTCACCGTGGAGCGCAGGACCCGGGGCGGTGAGTTCGGCTGGCCGCAGGGGTTCGAGGGCCTGCGATCCCGCCGGTACGGGGAGGCGACTCTTTGGTACGGTCGCGCCGCCCATGTTACCGCCGGGTCATGAGCCCGCCGAACGACGTGAGCCCGCCATGACCCGCCATGCCCGTACGCAGAGCGAGGAGACAGTCTTGCGCCGCGCAGTCTGTCCGGGGTCCTTCGACCCCATCACCAACGGACACCTGGACATCATCGCCCGTGCCGCCCGGCTGTACGACACGGTGCACGTCGCCGTGATGATCAACCAGTCCAAGAAGGGCCTGTTCTCGGTCGAGGAGCGCATCGCGCTGATCGAGGAGGTCACCGCCGACCTCGGCAACGTCGAGGTGGAGGCCTTCCACGGCCTGCTCGTCGACTTCTGCAAGCAGCGCGACATCCCCGCCATCGTCAAGGGCCTGCGCGCGGTCAGCGACTTCGACTACGAGCTGCAGATGGCCCAGATGAACATCGGCCTGTCCGGCGTGGAGACCCTCTTCGTCCCCACCAACCCCGCATACAGCTTCCTGTCCTCCAGCCTCGTCAAGGAAGTGGCCCAATGGGGCGGGGACATCTCGCACTTGGTGCCCGGGCCGGTCCTGGAGGCGCTCAACGCAAAGCTGAAGCAGCGCTAGGCTCTCCGTCGTGGACGTCCAGAAGAAGCTCGATGAGATCGTGGCGACCGTGGCCAGTGCCCGGTCCATGCCGATGTCGGCCTCCTGCGTGGTGAACCGGGCCGACCTGCTGGCCATGCTCGAAGAGGTGTCCGCCGCGCTGCCCTCCTCGCTGGCCCAGGCCCAGGAACTGCTCGGCGACCGCGAGCAGATGGTGCACGAGGCCCGCGCCGAGGCCCAGCGGATCATCGAGTCCGCGCACGCCGAGCGCGGATCGCTGGTCTCCGACACCCAGATCGCCCGCCAGTCGCAGGACGAGGCCGACCGGATCCTGGCCGAGGCCCGCCGCGAGGCCGAGGAGATCCGGGCCGAGGCCGACGACTACGTGGACAGCAAGCTGGCCAACTTCGAGGTCGTGCTGACCAAGACCATCGGCTCCGTCGACCGCGGCCGCGAGAAGCTGCTCGGCCGCGGCGCGTACGACCCGAACGGCTACGGCGGCGACGTCGAGGACGACCCGGACGCGCCCGAGCGCAGCAGCGACCCGGAGACCCTGCGGCAGCTCGCCGACGCCTACGTGGACACCAAGCTGGGCGCCTTCGAGGCGGTGCTCAGCAAGACCCTGGAGGCGGTCGGCCGCGGCCGGCTCAAGCTCACCGGGCACAACCCGATCGACGACCTCGCCGCGCACATGGCCGCCGCGGACGCGGTCGACGGCGGCTCCGACGTCCACCGGCAGTCCGACGCGGAGTACCTGGCCGGGCTCGCCGCCCCCGCGGCCCCCGAGCAGGCCGACCTGTCCCGGTACGGCTACGACCCGCAGGGCCAGCCGGCCGCCGCGCAGCAGGGCGACCCCGAGTACGGCTACCAGCAGCAGGGCTACGAGTACCAGCAGCAGGAGTACGCCCAGCAGGCCGCCGCCTACACCGACCCCTACGGCCAGCAGCAGTACCCGCAGGAGCCGGGCTACGACTACGGGCAGCAGCAGGGCTACGAGCAGCAGCAGTACCCGCAGCAGATCCCGTACCAGCAGCAGGGCCAGCAGGCCGCCGGCCAGAACCCGCAGCAGGGCTACGGGCAGCAGCCCGCGGCGCTGGACGAGACGAGCTTCTTCGACACCGGGATGATCGACCTGAACCGGCTCAGGGAGCTGGAACAGGGCAGGTGAAAAGCCCGCGTTTGGGCGAGGGCCGGCAGTCCAGTATCCTGTCGGTTCCAGCCGTGTGAACCACCGGCGATTCGGCCTGCCCGCTCGCAAGCGGTGCGGGAAGGCCGCGTACCGCGCTCGAGACCGCGCTGAGCGCCCGTTCGAAAGAGGAAGCCCTGAACACCCGCCTCGACCACCGCAACCCCCTCGTGTTCGACACGCACGAGCTGGGTCGGCGTCCTGGTGCGCTGAAGAAGGTCTCCCGGACGGTGTCGGCGCCTGTGGACCTCGGACTCGACGGAGTCATCGGGGTGCCCGAGGGCGCGGACGTCGAGCTGGACCTCCGCCTGGAGTCGGTCATGGAGGGTGTGCTGGTCACCGGCACCGCCCATGCACCGGTCACGGGGGAGTGCGTAAGGTGTCTGGAGCCGGTCGAGCGCGAGCTCGACGCGGACTTCCAGGAGATGTTCTCCTACCCCGACGCCGACACCCGGACCGCCCGCAGGGACGAAGCCGGTGACGACGCCGAGGACGAGGACATGCTTCACCTCGAGGACGACATGTTCGACCTCGAGCCCGTGCTGCGCGACGCGGTGGTGCTCGCACTGCCGATGCAGCCGGTGTGCCGGGACGACTGCCCGGGCCTGTGTTCCGCATGCGGAGCCCGGCTCGCGGACGACCCGGACCACCACCACGAGGTCACCGACATCCGTTGGGCGGCCCTGCAGGAATTCCAGCAGAACGGCGCCGGGAACGGCGCCGACGAGAACCAGGAGAAGTAGCCGTGGCTGTTCCCAAGCGGAAGATGTCGCGCAGCAACACGCGCCACCGCCGTTCGCAGTGGAAGGCTGCGCCCGTGACCCTGGTGGCGTGCGAGCGCTGCCACGAGCCGAAGCTCCAGCACATCGCGTGCCCGAGCTGCGGCACCTACAACCGTCGTCAGGTCCTCGAGGTCTGATCGGCGGGTGACAGGCTTCATGTCCTCCACGTCATCGCAGCGCGATGCCTCGGCATCGCAGAAGACCGCGACGGACAAGGCCTCGTCCCACACGCTCCTGGAAGGGCGGCTCGGGTACAGCCTCGAGCCCGCCCTTCTGGTGCGTGCGCTCACCCACCGTTCGTACGCGTACGAGAACGGCGGGCTGCCCACCAACGAACGGCTGGAGTTCCTCGGGGACTCCGTGCTGGGCCTGGTGGTCACCGACACCCTCTACCGCACCCATCCCGACCTGCCCGAAGGCCAGTTGGCCAAGTTGCGGGCCGCGGTGGTCAACTCGCGGGCCCTGGCAGGGGTCAGCCGCGGGCTTGACCTGGGTGCGTTCATCCGGCTCGGCCGCGGTGAAGAGGGAACCGGCGGCAGGGACAAGGCGTCGATCCTCGCGGACACGCTCGAGGCGGTGATCGGGGCGGTCTACCTGGACCAGGGCCTCGACGCTGCTTCCGAACTCGTCCACCGCCTCTTCGATCCGCTGATCGAGGAGTCGTCCAATCTCGGTGCGGGACTGGACTGGAAGACCTCCCTCCAGGAGCTCACCGCCACGGAAGGGCTCGGCGTGCCCGAGTACGCCGTGACGGAATCCGGCCCGGACCACGAGAAGACCTTCACGGCTGCCGCCCGCGTCGGTGGTGTCGAGTACGGCACCGGCACCGGCCGCAGCAAGAAGGAGGCGGAGCAGCAGGCGGCGGAAGCCGCGTGGCGCTCCATCCGCAAGTCCTCCGCCTCGGCCTGAGGTTCGGTCCGGCCGCGGCCCCTTCAGGGGCCGCCCCGGGCCGGGGGATTCGGTGCACGGGGGTCCCCCGGGTTCGCCCGGGGGACCCCGCGCACGTCACGGGGCGTACCGCAGTGCGCAGAAGGAGAACGCCGTGCCGGAGTTGCCCGAGGTCGAGGTGGTCAGGCGCGGCCTCGCCCGCTGGGTCGCGGGGCGGACCGTCGCCGAGGCGACGGTGCTCCACCCGCGCGCGGTGCGCCGCCACCCGGCAGGGCCCGAGGACTTCACCGCCCGCCTGAAGAACGCCGAACTCGGTGAGGCCCACCGCAGGGGCAAGTACCTGTGGATCCCGCTGGAGGAGGGCACCGCCCTCGTCGCCCACCTCGGCATGAGCGGCCAGTTCCTGGTCCGCCCGCAGGGCGAGTCCTACGAGACGCACCTGCGGGTCCGCCTCACCTTCGACGACGACCAGGGCACCGATCTGCGCTTCGTCGACCAGCGCACCTTCGGCGGGCTGTCGCTGCACGACACCGTGCCCGGCGACCCGGACGGACTGCCCGCGCCCCTGGCGCACATCGCCCGCGACCCGATCGACCCGGCCTTCGGCGACGCCGCCTTCCACGCGGCCCTGCGCCGCAAGCGCACCACCATCAAGCGCGCGCTGCTCGACCAGTCGCTGATCAGCGGCGTCGGCAACATCTACGCGGACGAGGCGCTGTGGCGCTCGAAGCTGCACTACGAGCGTCCGACGGCCACCATGACGCGCCCGCGCACCGCCGAACTGCTCGGCCACGTCCGTGAGGTGATGGGCGACGCGCTGGCCGCCGGCGGCACCAGCTTCGACAGCCTCTACGTCAACGTCAACGGCGAGTCCGGCTACTTCGACCGCTCCCTGGACGCCTACGGCCGCGAGGACGAGCCCTGCCGCCGCTGCGGCACCCCCATCCGCCGCCGCCCCTGGATGAACCGCTCCAGCTACTTCTGCCCCCACTGCCAACCCGCCCCCCGCGCCGGGGCGCGAGAGGCCGGGTGAAGGTCGGTCCCCACCGCCCTGATCGGCGCCGGGGTGCAGCTCACGACCTTCGACCCTCAGGTGCGGCTCCTGTTCCGCGATGCCGCCGGGGAGCGGCACGAACGCGGTCCCGACACCGGCGTCCGACCGGACGGGTCGGCCCGATCGTGGTCGGGCCGGGGGCCGAGCCCCTGACCCGCGGAAATCTCAGAAGCCGAAGTCCTGGGTCCACCAGGGGCCGCCGGGGCCGAAGTGGATGCCCACGCCGAGGGTCTTGTAGTCGCAGTTGAGGATGTTGGCGCGGTGGCCGGGGCTGTTCATCCAGGCGGTCATCACGGCCTGGACGTCGGCCTGGCCGCGGGCGATGTTCTCGCCGCCGAGGTTGGTGATGCCGAGGGCCTTGGCGCGGTCCCAGGGGGTGTGGCCGTCGGGGTCGGTGTGGTCGAAGAAGCCGCGGGCGGCCATGTCGTCGCTGAAGTTCTGGGCCAGCTTGTCGAGCGAGGAACTTGCGGTCAGCGGGTGGCAGCCGGCGTCGGCGCGCTGCGCGTTCACCAGGGTGAGGATCTGGGCGCGGGTCGCGGCCACCGTGTCGAGCGTCGCGGGCGTGGCCGGCGGCGCCGTGGTGCGCACCGGCGCCGTGGTCGTCACCGGACGGGTCGGCGCGGTGGTGGTCCGCGTCGGGGAGGGCGCGGCCGGGCTGGTCGCGGTACGGGTCGGGCGCGCCGACGGGGCGGCGGTCGTGGTGCGGGCCGCACTCGCCGAGGGCGAGCCGGCCGGCGTGGTGGTCCGGCCGGCCGTGGGGGTGCCGCTGCTGCCCAGCGGCGAGGGGACGTCGCTGCCCGACTGCTGGGGCGCGGGGCCGTCGGCCTGGGTGCCGGTGGGGCCGCCGTCGACCTGGGAGAGCCCGTGGGTCACCCCGGACAGCAGACCGGAGGAGACGGCGACCGCGCCGGCCGCCATGGCCGCGGAGGAGGCCAGCAGCCCGGTGCGGACCGGGTGGTGCTTGCGGCGGCCGCGGTGGCCGCGCGGACCCGGCTGCGGTGCCGCCGGCTGGGCATGACGGCTGTGACGCCCCATCTGCCGCGCTCCTCACTGGCTGCGTTCGCCAAAGGCTGCACTGACCGCAGGCACTGGCTGCCTGCACGGCACCCACCCGAACGTTCACCCGAACGAGTGAAGTACCGCTGGGGGGCGACTGTAGCGAATGCCGCCGGAGCGCGCGTCCGTGCGCCCGGAACCGGAGGGATAGCGTGCGTACATGAACGAGAATGTCCGACTCACCGCGTGGGTCCGCGGCCGCGTGCAGGGCGTGGGCTTCCGCTGGTGGACCAGGGCCGCCGCGCTGGAGACCGGCGGCATGACCGGGTACGTCAGCAACCTCGCCGACGGGCGGGTGCAGGTGGTGGCCGAGGGCGACCGCGGAAGCTGCGAACGGCTGCTCGACTGGCTGCGGCACGGAGACACGCCCGGGCGGGTCGACGGGGTGACAGAAATATGGGGTGACCCGCGCGGCGGCTACGAAAGCTTCCGGATTCGCTGAGCACAGACTGTTGCCTTATGGCGGATGCCGTGTCAGGCTGCCCCCACGAGGATGATCTCGTCGCCGAACCGGGCAGCCCACGGAGCCGTCAGCACCGTGTTTTCTGAGGCGGACCCGACGGCTGGGCTGTGATCGTGTTGACCGTCCCCCTATTTGGTGAGACGCTGGAAGCCCCGCGCATCGTGGCTCCACAGATGCTATGTAGCGGTCACGGTACACACACCGTGCGCGGGAGCGTATACCCCTCACCCACGACCCATACCGCTCTCGGTCGGTCACTCAGCGTGGAGGACCATCCATCATGGCAAAGGCGCTTCTCGGTTACGTCGGCGGCCCCGACCCGCGACTCCTCGCCGAGATGCGAAGGCTGCAGCAGCGCGTTCAGGACCTGGAATCGGAGCTTCTCCGGATGCAGGCCGAGAATGACGCGCTGACTGTCGCGTCGCGCGAAGAGTCGCTGCTCAGCAGCATCGACGTAGCTCACGCGGAGCCCGTGCTGGCCTGATCCGACGCGATCCGCCGGACAGGAATTCCACACCGCCGTGTGAGAACTGCAGCAGCATCTGAAGGTGCAGTTCCCTCTGCAGTACAGGCATGCAAGGGACGCTTCGGCGTCCCTTCGTCATTCCGCGCTCCCCGTCGGCTGCCTCCCCTTGACGTGTTCTGCACGTGTTCTGCCTCACACCCAGCCCGCTCTTAACGTCTGATGTGCCCTGCACATTCATGGGTGAAACCGCGGACGGCGAGTAGAGTCGCACGGTGCATCTCAAAAGCCTCACGCTGCGCGGCTTCAAGTCGTTCGCCTCAGCGACGACGCTGCGCTTTGAACCGGGAATCACCTGCGTCGTCGGGCCGAACGGGTCCGGCAAGTCCAATGTGGTGGACGCACTTTCCTGGGTCATGGGCGAGCAGGGTGCCAAGTCGCTGCGCGGCGGAAAGATGGAGGACGTCATCTTCGCCGGCACCACCGGCCGCCCGCCACTGGGCCGCGCCGAGGTGTCGCTGACCATCGACAACACCGACGGCGTCCTGCCGATCGAGTACGCCGAGGTCACCATCACGCGGATCATGTTCCGCAACGGCGGCAGCGAGTACCAGATCAACGGCGACACCTGCCG
>WRCZ01000015.1 GCA_009783685.1 Actinomycetes bacterium | reverse complement strand
CCGGACACAGTGCGACCGGACACAGTGCGGCGGGCCACGGCGCGGCCGGCCATGCCGCGACCGGCCCCGGCGGCCCCGGAGCCGCCGCCCACGGCGCCGCGGGACACGGCGCCGGCGCGCACGCCGCCGCGGCCCACAGCGCCCAGGCGCATGCCGTCGCCTCCCACATGGCGAACCTCGCCCCGGCCCCGCACGCCGCGGCGACCGCCCTCCCGCACGCGGCGGCCCACGGCGCGGCAGCGGCCGCCGCCCACCACGCCGCGGGACACGCCGGGCACGCCGCCGCCCACGTCGCGGGCCACGTCGCGGGCCACGCGGCCGGGCACGCCGCCGTGGGCACCACCGCGGCCACCACCGGCATCGCGGGCAGCAAGGCCCTGCTCATCACCCTCGCCGTGGTGGTCGTCGGCGCGACCGCCGCCATCACCGTGACCACGGCCGTCGGCGGGGGCGGCGGGCCGAAGGAACTGCGGGCGCCGTTCGACAGCGCGGTGGAGTCGCTCGCCCACGCGCCGGGCATCCACTACAAGGGCGACTGGAACGTCCAGGAGTACACCAACGAGGTCACCGTGACCGCGCACGGCGAGAAGTTCGGCACCAGCCACCTTCAGGGCGACACCATGGAGTCGGACAAGGACGCCCAGGACTTGCTGAGCGTCGGCGGCAAGGACTACTCGCGCTGGCACACCACGGACAGCCTCACCAGCGACCTCGGCCTGTGGACGTACGACGACCTGGGAGACCACGCGAGCGACGGAAACAGCCGCAAGTCACAGGAGATGGCGCTGTACCCGACGCCGGCCGCGCTGGCCAGGAAGTTCACCCAGGCGCTGGCCGACAAGCCGCGGCTGCCCTCGGAGAAGGACCCGCAGACCACGGACGTCAACGGCGTGCCCGCGCTGCGCGCCGACACCACCGCCGGCTACCTGTACGTCTCCGCGAGCGCGCCGTATCGCGTGCTGCGCTGGGAGCCGCCGAGCGCGATGAACTTCAAGATCGACCCCAGCAGCACCGAGCTGCCCCGCGCCATGGAGGCCCACACCCCGCTGTCGGACACCTCGTCCATGGACCTGACGCTCGTGGACCCGTCCGGGACCTCCGGGATGTACGACAGCCTGGAGAAGGACACCAAGGACCTCGCCAAGGCGCGGTACGGGAGCCTGGACTTCACCGGCACGAACGCCAGCGGTGTCAACTGCGACAGCGCCGGCTGCCACATCAAGGAGGTGGTGTCGTCGGACGTCCTGGCCGACGACACCGTGGTCCGCAACCTCGGGCAGGTCGACGTGATCATGTCGGTCGGCTCCATCGACATCGACGGCCGGCCCGCGGGTACCTGCACGAGCGAGCCGCAGACGATGCAGGTGTCGGGCAGCACCATCAGCGGCACGCTGACCTGTGACGACCCCGCGGGCGGCCCGGTGTTCGACCAGGTCAACGCGCAGTACCAGGGCGCGGCGGACGCCAGCGGCGGGACCACGACGTTCTGGGACCACGCGAACGACATCACGATCGAGGCCCTGGTGCTGACGCGCGACGAGGTGGACCGGCTCGTCGCGGCCGAGGAGCAGGAACGGAACGCGTCCTAGCCGGCGTGGCCGGCCCAGCGAGAGGAGCCCCTGTGGCAGAGGAAGCAGCGGGACCCGGCGACCGCCACACCGTCCGCATCGGCGGCAGCGTGGCCGGCCCCGTCGTGGTCGGCCGCGGCAACCACGTCGAGGTGACCCAGCCACCCCCGCCGCCCGCGCCCGAGGACGGGAACGCGCCCGGAGCCGGGACGGATCCCGGGACCGGGCCCGGCGCCGGCGCCAGCGAGGGCGAGGGCTCCACCCAGAACAACTCCGCCACCGGCCACAGCACGGTCTACACCGTCATGAACGGCGATCTGCACGTCCACCAGCCGGACGACGCGGGCACCTGACCGGCGGGGGACGGCAAAAGGGCGGGTGCCCGGCTCGCGCTGCGCGAACCGGGCACCCGTCGTCGTACGTCGTCCCTGCCGTCATCCGGTCAGGCGGACGCGCCCCCGGGCTTCGGGGTGCTGGTGGGAATCACCGGCGTGCGGTACGCGGGCGTCGCCTTCGGGTCGCCGACCTGCACGGTGGCCGTCGCCGGCGTCTTGGAGGACGCACCGGTGGCGGTCACGGAGTAACGGCCCGGCGCGGTGCCCGAGGGCGCCGCGACGGTCGTCCGGATCTCCCCGGCGGACGTCGCCGTCACGGTGACGGTGACCGCGGTGCCGGTGGCGAGCCGGACGGTCACCTTCTCACCCGCGGTGAACCCGCTGCCGGTGACGTCGAACGAGTCCGCACCCTTGCCGGACGAGGCCACCGACGCCTTCAGGGACGCCTGCGCCGCGTCCGCGCCCACGGTCACCGTGAACGTGTACCCGGCACTGGACTGCGAGTCCCAGGCGATGACGTGCACGGTGTAGGTGCCCGGCTGCTGGTACGTGTGCTGGCCGGACAGCGCGCCGGAGGAGCCGACGGTGACGTCCTCGGGCACCGTGCCGTCACCCCACTGCACCCGGGCCTGGTAGCCGTCCGTGCCGGGAGCGCCGCCGGACAGCGAACCGAGGTCCGCGGTCAGGGCGTGGCCGGCGGACGCCGTCTGGTCCTTGGGCGCGGTGGCCGCCAGCCCGGCGACGGGCGTGCCGTCGTCGGCGATGGCGAACACGTGGATCCGGCCGACCTTCGAGGGGTCACCGGTCTGCGTCGGCAGGGTGATCGAGACGAGCTTCTTGCCGTCCGGGATCTGGTACGGGGCGGTGGCGAGCAGGAACGGCTGCGCGCTGTCCTTGGACGTCCCGGCCAGCCGGTACGCGGACTTGGCGACGACGATGTTGCCGTAGGCGGGCGTGCCGTTGGCGTTGCCGCCCAGCGTCCAGTCGCTCATCTGGATCGGGACGCTCGCGGTGCTGCCGTCGCTGAAGGTCGCGGTGGCGGTGGTGCTCTGGTTGCCCTCCGTTCCGGTGCCGATGAAGGAGATGGTCTTCGCGTCGTCCGGCAGGTTCAGCACGATCTTGCTGCCGTTGCCGGTCGCGTCGTCCGGTGCGCCCGCGGCGGTCACCGGCAGGGTGAAGTGCAGCGACGTGCCGGGGACCTGCTGCTGCTTGCCCGCCGTCACGCCGGCCGCGGCCAGCGCGGCGCGGGAGAAGCCGTACCCGACGGAGTCGCAGTCCGCCGCCAGCACGCCGTCGTCACCGATGCACGTGGTGTCGAACGCGGCCCGCAGGCCCGAGGCCGGCACGTAGGCCACCTCGACGCCGACCGTGGTGGACGACTGGCTGGTGCCGTCGGTCACCTGCACGCTCGCCTGGTAGTAGCCGGGCTTGGTGTAGGTGTGCGACCCGGTGACGCCGGACACGCCCCGCGAACTCGCGGAGACCGTCCCGGCGGTGGCCGCCGAGCCGTCACCCCAGTTGATGGTGGCCTGGTACCCGCTCGCCGTGCCGCCGGTGATGGTGGCCAGCGGCGCCGACACCGCGACACCCGAGGTCGCCGGCACCGGGTTCTGCGCCGGGCTGACGCTCACGGTGCCGCCGCCGAGCTGGACGTCGCCGCCGGCGAGCAGTTCGATCTCGGCGAGGTTGGTCCGCGCGGCCCCGGCGGTCTTCGTCACGACCAGGCGGAACTGGGCGAACGTGCCGGGCTTGTCGATGGTGAACGGACGGGTCTGGTTGCGCCACGGGAACGTCTGGCCCGTGCGGGAGTCCACCGTGGTCCAGGTGATCCCGTCGTCGGACCCCTGGAGCTTCCAGTCCTCGGGGTCGCCCGCGGCCGCCCCGGAGGTCAGGGTGTAGGTGGTCGGCGTCTGCTTGCCGCCGCGGTACGCCCAGGTGATCTGCGGCGTGCCGGTGGCGAACGTCACCTGCGTGGTCGAGGTGTCGTCGAACAGCTTGGACGCGTCCTGGCCGCCGTCGGCGGTCGCGGTGCCGAGCCCGGGACCCGTGGTGTCCTGGAGCGGCTGGGGCACCGCGGCGCCCTTGGTCAGCGACGGCGGGGCGTCGTTGTTCGAGGTGCCCCACGTCGACGGGTTCGGGCCCATCTGGAAGTCGATCGTCCCGCCGTGCGCGAACACGGACGAGTCGATGGACGTCGTCTTCTGCTTCTTGCCGTTGACCGCCACGCTCTGCACGTAGACGTTGCTGGTGCTGTTGTTCTGCGCGTTGACCACGATGTCGCCGGTGCTGCGGTGCACCGTCATCGTGGTGAACTGCGGCGAGCCGATGGCCCAGTTGGGCGAGCCGACCTGAAGCGGGTAGATGCCCAGCGAGCTGAGCACGTACCAGGCCGACGTCTCGCCGTTGTCCTCGTCGCCCGCGTAGCCCTGGCCGATCTCGTCACCGACGTAGAGCCGCTGCAGGATCTCCCGGACGATCGCCTGGGTCTTGGCCGGGGCGCCCGCGTAGTCGTACATGTACGGGATGTGGTGCGAGGGCTGGTTGCTCATGCCGAGCTGGCCCATCCGGACCGCCTGCGCCTCGACCATCTCGTGGATGGTGCCGCCGTAGCCACCGGGGTGGTCGGCGTTCTCCGGGGTGGCGAAGAACTGGTCGAGCTTGTCCTCGAGGCCCTTCTTGCCGCCGTACAGGTTGGCCAGGCCCTGGCCGTCCTGCTGCGCGGTGAACGCGTAGTTCCAGCCGTCGGTCTCGGTGTAGACGCCGCCCCAGTCCAGCGGGTTGCCGTTCAGGAAGTCGCCCTTGGCGGTGCGGCCCTGGAAGAACTTCGACTTGGTGTCGAAGAGGTTGACGTAGTCGCGGGCCCGCTGGAGGAAGTACGCGGACTCCTCCTTGAGCCGCTTGACCTCGGACTTCGGCGTCTTCGGGTCCTTCGCGAGCGCGGCGCCCATGTTGCCGATGCCGTAGTCGCTGATGAAGCCCTCGAGCGCCCAGGACACCGACTCCCCGGTGGAGGTCGGGGTGTAACCGAGGAACAGCGAGGACTCGATGCCCTTGCGGCCGACCGCGCTGCGCCCGGAGGCGACCGTCGCGTCCTTGACGATGGCGTCGTAGGCGGCCAGCGGGTCGGGCAGCTGCACGCCGTTGAGGTACGCCTCGGCCAGCGCGTTGTCGGCGCTGGTGCCGGTCATGAGGTCGGCGTAGCCCGGGGACGACCAGCGGGCGATCCAGCCGCCGTCACGGTACTGCTGGACGAAGCCGTCGGCGATCTTGGCCGCGACGTCCGGGTACAGCAGCGAGTACGCGGGCCACACCGTGCGGTAGGTGTCCCAGAACCCGTTGTTGACGTAGATCTGGCCGTCGACGATCTTGGCGCCGGTGGCCGTCGCGGTGGACGTGCCGGTCGCCGCCGAGACCGGGCTGGCGTACTGCCAGTGCGGGGCGGCCGCGGTACCGGTGTTCTCCGACTGCGAGTTGGGGTAGAGGTTCAGCCGGTACAGGTTCGAGTACAGCGTCACCATCTGGGTCTGGGTGGCCCCACCGACCGAGATCCGGCCGAGGCGCTCGTTCCATGCCTTGGTGGCCGCGGCGTGGATCTGGTCGAAGCTGCGCCCGGTGACCTCCAGGTCCAGGTTCTTGCGAGCCTGGTCCGTCGAGATGAACGACGTCGCGATGCGCATCGTCACCTGCGAGCTCGACGAGGTGTCGAAGGTCGCGGAGGTGGCGGTGGAGGACGTCGGGGCGCGGTCGAAGGTGCCGGACACGAACATCCGGCTGCGGCCGGCGGACAGGCCGCTGCCGTTGTCGACCCACCCGGTGAACGTGCCGTCCGTGCCGATGGTGAAGGTGCCGTTGAAGAAGACGAGGCTTCCGGTGGCCTGCCCGGACGGGAAGGTGAACTGCATGACGCCGCCGTGGTCGGTCGGCGACATCTGCGCGACCATGCCGTTCTGCAGCTTCACCCGGTAGTAGTCGGGGCGCGCGGTCTCGTCGGCGTGGCTGAACGCCAGGGCGCGGGTGCTCGGCGCTCCGGTGAGCGAGCCGCCGGCCGGCACGGGCATGACCGACATCTGGTCGCGGTCGCCCATCCACGGGCTGGGCTCGTGCGAGATCGCCAGGCCCTGCAGCGTCGGCAGGTTCGCCGCGTTGTTGCCCTGCTGGTAGGAGTACTCCCACGAGTTGGACGACGCGTCGGTGACCGGCGTGAAGAAGTTGAAGCCGTTCGGCACCGCCGAGATCGGCAGGTTGTTGCCCCGCGAGAACGAGCCGGAGGCGTTGGTCCCGCGGCGGGTGTCGACGTAGTTCGTCAGGCTGGAGGCGTCGATCGGCGCCGGGTTCCCGGTGACGGTGAGGTCGTCGATCCAGCCCTGGAAGCGGGTCGCGGCCTTGGCCTTCGGGTCGTCGTAGGAGAGCAGGATCCGGTCGATCGTCTTGCCCGCGGCGACCGTGCCGATCTCCGAGGAGACCGCGTTCCACTGGTCGGCGTAGAGCACCTTCGAGGCGCCCTGCGCGGCGGCGGTGAGCTTGTAGCCGTGCTGGTCGACCGGCTTCAGCGCGCTCAGGTACGTCCCGTCGGTGAAGTGCAGGTCCACGGCGGCGAACTGCGACGGGTACTGGGTGTCGCGGCCGGTGAACTCCGGGAAGATCTTGTACGACAGCTGGGTCTTCGGCCCGACCGGGATGTTCACGTCGAACAGCTTGTTGGTGGCGGACGCCTCGCCGTCGGCCTGGGCGCCGCCCGAGTACCGCAGCGAAGCCGTGCCGGTGAAGCCGGCGTTGGGCTTCATGTTGTAGCCGCTGACCGGGCCGGACCCGGCCTTGGTGACCATCGGGGTGGCCGGCGGCACGACGTTGGAGCCGTCGCTGATGTCCCAGTCGGCGAGCTGGACGAGCGAGTCGCCGGAGTTCGCCGTGACGTTCAGCCGGTAGTACGCGTAGGCCGTCGTGTTGGTGAACGTGTAGGTGTTGGTGGCGAACCGGCCGCTGAAGGTCACCCCGGTGCGCTTGTCCAGGTCCACCCAGGTGCTGCCGTCGGTGGAGCCCTGGAGGGCGAAGTCCTTGGGGTCACGCGTCGGCGAGTCGTTCGCGGAGGTCAGCGAGTACGTGACGACCGCGGCCGGCTTGGCCAGCTGGTAGGCGACCCAGCCGGTCGGGTTGAACGCCAGCCACTTGGTGGAGGGGTTGCCGTCCTTGAGGTTCGCCGCGACCTCGCCGGGAGGGTTCTCGGCGCTCGCGGTCACCGCGGAGACCTGGCCGAGCAGGCTGCCGGGCAGGCCCGAGGGGCTCGTCCCGCTCAGGTTCTTCTGCAGCGGGTCGCCGTGCGCGTCGAGCTCGACGGCGTTCGTGGCGGGCTGCGGATCCGCCGACTCGAACGAGGAGCTGAAGGTGCCGGCCGCGGTCGCTGCGTGCGCCGCGGGTGCGACCGCGAGGGCCACCACCGGCAGCGCCAGAGCCGCGGTCGCGCTCACCCACCGTCTCAAGGACAGGAGGTGGGCAGGGGGATGAGGGGACACAACACTGCCTTTCGCTGGGAAAGTCGTCGCGGCCGTTGCGTGCCGCTGGAGGATGTCACGGCTGCCGTCCTCCGCCTGCGGCGGAGTTCGCGTCGCTGCCGCGGCTCGTGCGCCGCGGGGACAGTCGGGCAGCCGGGAAGGGCCTGGGCCGTCGTCGCCGGCCGGCGGCTGTCATAAGCAGGGGCAGAGCTGTGAGGCCATACGGCAACTCCCGCGCGGTGAAGGGGTCGCGCGGCGGCGCACCCGAAGAGAAATCGCCGCTAGCGTTGCTCGCACCGACAACGTTGTCAATAGCCACGAACCGAGAAGGTGCCTGTGTGCCGGATGTGACGAGATGGTGCCCGCCCTGTGCGGGCCGGGCGAACTGCCCGCGGCCTGCGCCTTGGTGAGGGTGGGGCGGGTGGGACGACCGGCCGAAGTAGCCCAAATGGACAGGGCGGAGAGGGCGAAGCGGAATGCCTGCGGCGGCTGCGCGCGGGGGGCGTCCACCCCGGGGACGACCGGCCCGGAACCGGATGGCACCGGCGCTCCCGCACCGGCCCCGCGGAACGCCCCGGCAACGCGCAAGCCGGCCCTCACCGTTGCCGGCGTGGACCTTCAACGGGTGCGCGGCGTCACCCGCTTTGGCATGGCCCAGCCCGCCGCGGTGGCGGCCCGCCGCGTCGCCGCCTCGCCGCCGTCACCCGCGCGCAGCAGCCACGGGCGCGCCCGCGTCGGACCCGCACCGGTGAGCGCGCGCTGCACGTCCAACCGATCGCCGCAGCGGGCCGGCCGGGCTCTCCGGTGGACCGGCCGGACATGTACCAGCACCAGGACATGGGTTAGTCTTGGTACATGTCCATGAAGCGCACCAACGTCTACGCCGACCCCGAGGACCTCGCGATCATCAAGGAAGCGGCAGCACGGCGCGGGATCAGCGAGGCGGAGATCATCCGGCAGGGCATCCACCTCGCGGCCATGGCGAACCGCGTCTGGGACGAGCCGCTGTTCTCACGCACCTTCGAGGGGACCGGCCGGACACCCACGAAGAAGGACGTACGGGACGCGGTGGCCGACGCTGTCAGGCACGAGAGCGAGTCGGGTTCCGCCGCGTGATCATCGTCGTCGCCGACACCTCCGGCCTGCTGGCAGCGCTCGACTCCACGCACCCGGAACACCAGGGCGCGAGCGAAGCCCTCATGACCGCCGGGCTGCTGGTGATGTCCCCGCTGCTGCTCGCCGAGATCGACCACGTCGCCACCCACGAACTCGGGCGGGACGCCGCGGTGAACGCCGTCGACGACATCCGGCGCTGGATGCGGGTGAGCCGGGTCGTCGTACCGGAGATCACCGAGACCCATCTGGGGACCGCGCAGTCCCTGCGCGCCCGGTACGGCTCGCTCGACCTCGACCTCGCCGACGCGGTGAACGTCGCCCTCGCCGCCGACTACGACACCGATGCCGTCCTCACCCTCGACCGGCGCGACTTCCGCGCCGTCCGTCCCCTGGGCCGGCACAAGAGCTTCCGCCTCCTGCCGGACGACCTCCCCCTCTGACGTCCCGCCTGGCCCCGCCGGGACCCTCAGAAGGCCGGGGCGGCGGGGTCCGTGGCGAGGCGGGCGTGGAGGTGGGAGTCGTGGCGGGCACCGTCCGGGGCGACGAAGGAGCCGCGCATGACGCCCTCGGCGCGGAAGCCGGCGCGCTCGGCGACGCGGCAGGACGCGGCGTTGACCAGGGAGTGGTCCAGGCTGATGCGGTGCACGGCCAGGCCGTCCTCGGCGGTGGGGGCGAAGGCCCAGACGGCCGCCGCGTCGAGGGCGCGGGCGGCGACGCGGCGGCCGCGCGCCGCGGGGGTGGTCCAGTACGCGGCGACGGCCTGGTCGGGGACCCGGTGGACGTCGCGCAGTCCGAGGTAGCCCAGCAGGGTGCCGTCCGCGGCGTCGGTGATCGCGAAGGGCGCGACCCCGGAGGACCAGCCGGTGAGCCGGGGCAGCAGCCAGATCCGCCCGCGGTCGGCGGGCGCGGCCTCGTTGACCGCGAGTCCGGCGGCCCAGGACAGGATGCCGGGGTCGGCCATCGCCTCGCGCACGGCCGCCTCGTCGGCCTCGGTGAACGGCCGCAGGCGCAGGTCGCCGGCCTCCAGCGTGATGGGCGTGATCTCGGAGGAACGCGTCGCAGAAGCCATGGCCTTAGCTTCGCATGACGCAATCGCCCGATCGGCGGGCGATTCACCCGCGGGAGCGGGCGTGTCACCGCGGAACGAGCCCGGATGATCCCTGATAGTCGCCTTTGTCAGACCATCGCATCATTCGCTCGGTACCGAGGAGCGCCGCGTTGTTCACCCCTGGACCGGTCTCCGAGTCCTGCCCCGCACCCGTTCCGGAGCAGGTCACCGGGCCCGTCCCCGCGGCGCCGTACGGCCCCAGGCGGGCCCGGCGGATCCCCGCGCGGGCCAGGGCGGCCGCCGCGGCCGCCGCCCTGGCGGCACGGCGCGCGCTGCCCGCGGTCACCGTGTTCGTGGTGGCGCGGCTGGCCGGGGTGGTCGTGCTGACCCTGTGGGCGCACCGGCGCGGCGACCACCCGCGCGACCTGCTCGGACTCGGCTGGGACGCCCGCTGGTACCACCGCATCGCCGACTGGGGCTACGGCACCTTCATCCCCGCCTGGCAGGCGCCGGGCCTGCGCTACAGCGACCTGGCCTTCTTCCCGCTGTACCCGACGACGGTGCGCTTCGCCGACGCCGTACTGCCCGGCGGTTCCGTGGTGGCCGCGCTGGCCGTGGCGTGGGCCTGCGCGGCACTCGCCGCGTGGGGGATCTTCGCGGTGGTCGACCACTGCTACGGGCGCCGGACGGCGACCGCGCTGGTCCTGCTCTGGGGCCTGCTGCCGTACTCGATCGTGCTGTCGATGGCCTACACCGAGCCGGCGATGTGCGCGCTGGCCGCCTGGGCGCTGTACGCCACGGTGACCCGGCACTGGGTGGCGGCGGGCGCGCTGAGCGTGCTGGCGGGGCTGTCCCGGCCGAACGCCGTCGCCGTGCCCGCCGCGGTGACGGCCGCGGTGCTCGCCGACGCCTGGCACCGGTGGCGCACCGGCCGGCGGCAGGAGCCGTGGGCGTGGGTGGCGGCGCTGGTCGCCCCGGCGGGCTGGTGCGGCTACGTGGCCTGGGTGGGGCTGCACACCGGCAGCGGGCTGCACGCCGCCCTGCACGGGTACTTCGAGGTGCAGAGCCGCTGGGGCTCGGACTTCGACTTCGGCCGGTACGCGCTGAAGTTCGTCCGGCACCAGGTGCTGTTCCCGGACACCCTGTACTCGTACATGTCGACCGCGATCTGCGCGGGCGCGGTGCTGCTGCTGGTGATGGCGCTGCTGGACCGGATGCCGCTGCCGCTGCTGGTGTACTCGGCGGTGCTGGTGGTGATCGCGCTGGGCGGCGCGAACTTCTTCTCCTGCAAGCCGCGGTTCCTGCTGCCGGCGTTCCCGCTGCTGGTGCCGTGCGCGGTCGCGCTCGCGGGCGCGAGAACGCGCGCCGCCGCCGTCACCCTGCTGACGCTGAGCGCGGTGTCGCTGATCTACGGGGCGTACCTGCTCACGGTGGTCACGGTGCCGCTGTGACGCCCGCGGGCGCTCCGTCGATGCCGACGGGCCACCGGGCGCACGGGTTCACGCGGGCATGACGACATGGGCCCAGGCCGTACGCTCGGCCCGGGCCCGGCCGGGGAGGCTCAGGCCTCGGTCCCGCCCGCTTCGCCCTCGCCGTCGTCGCCCTCGGCGTCCTTCTCGAGCCCGAGGGTCTCGCCGACCCACTTGTCGAACTCGATGGACGCCCGCACCCAGCTGACGGTGCTGGACACGAAGTGCTCCAGGCTGACGCCCAGGCCGATCAGCGTCTGGGCCTCGCCGATGAGGCGGACCGAGCCGTCGTCGTGCGTGTGGGTGTAGACCTTGGGCCACAGGGTGCGGCGGTTCCAGTCGTCGATGACCTCGTGCAGCTGCGGCTTGTCGTCGACGCTGTAGGCGCGCTCGTAGAAGGTGCGGACGGCGAAGACCGCCTGGTCACCCTCGCCACGGAACATGAAGTAGGTGCGGAACTCCTCCCACGGAGCCGCCAGGTCGCCTTCTTCGTCGACCAGGTACTTCAGCTCCATCTGATCCAGGAGCTGCTTGACCAGCTCCTGGTCGGGAATGACCACGCTGCCGGCATGATCATTCTGATTCGGGTCCGGCTGGCCCCCGAAGTTCGGAATCGAGGACGGGTCGATGCTCACCGTGAAGGTCCCTTCGTGACGTCTCCCCGCCATCCTCCCTCATCCGGGGGCGCACATGGCAACCCCGGCAGGTTCGCGCTGGGCGTACCTGCCGGGGTCGTGTCGGCGTGTCATCGCGGCCGGACCGGCGCCGGACCACGACCTGCTGGTCAGCCGGTCATTTGGTCAGGTCGGGGGCGGTGAGCGGGCCCACGATCAGGCCGTCCTCCGCCCGGTCGACACCCACCGTCTGGCCGTCCAGCACGTCGCCGGCGAGGATCTCCCGGGCCAGCGGGTCGCCGATCGCGGTCTGCACCAGGCGCCGCAGCGGCCGGGCGCCGTACGCCGGGTCGTTGCCCTCCTCCGCGAGCCAGTCCAGCGCGGCCTCGCTGACCTGGAGCGTCAGCCGGCGGTCCCGCAGCCGCTCGGCCAGCCGGTCGGTCTGGAGCCGGGCGATCCGGCGCAGCTGGTCCTTGTCGAGCGCGGTGAAGACCACGATGTCGTCCAGCCGGTTGAGGAACTCCGGCTTGAAGGACGCCCTGACCATCGCCAGCACGTTGGACTTCTTCTGCTCCGCGTCCAGCGCCGGGTCGACCAGGTACTGGCTGCCCAGGTTGGACGTGAGGATCAGGATGACGTTGCGGAAGTCGACCGTACGGCCCTGCCCGTCGGTGAGCCGGCCGTCGTCCAGCACCTGCAGCAGGACGTCGAAGACCTCGGGGTGCGCCTTCTCCACCTCGTCCAGCAGCACCACGCTGTACGGGCGGCGCCGCACGGCCTCGGTGAGCTGGCCGCCCTCCTCGTAGCCGACGTAGCCGGGAGGCGCGCCGACCAGGCGGGCCACCGAGTGCTTCTCGCCGTACTCGCTCATGTCGATGCGGACCATCGCCCGCTCGTCGTCGAAGAGGAAGTCGGCGAGGGCCTTGGCCAGCTCGGTCTTGCCGACGCCGGTCGGGCCGAGGAACAGGAACGAGCCGGTCGGGCGGTCGGGGTCGGCGATGCCGGAGCGGGAGCGGCGCACCGCGTCGGCGACCGCGCGGACCGCCTCGGTCTGGCCGATCAGCCGCCTGCCCAGCTCCTCCTCCATCCGGAGCAGCTTCTGGGTCTCGCCCTCCATCAGACGGCCGGCCGGGATGCCGGTCCAGGCGGCGACCACATCGGCCACGTCGTCCGGCCCGACCTCCTCCTTGACCATCTTCTCCTTCTCGCCCGTCCCCCTGGCCTGGGCCTCCTGCTCCTCGCGGGTCGCCTCCTCCAGCTCCGCCTCCAGCTTGGGCTTCTCGGCGTAGAGCAGCTTGGAGGCGGTCTCGAAGTCGCCGTCGCGCTGGGCGCGCTCGATCCGGGTGTCGATGTCGTCGAGCCGTTCCTTCAGCTCACCGACCCGGTTCAGGCCCTGCTTCTCCTTCTCCCAGCGGGCGGTCAGACCGCGCAGCTCCTCCTCGCGGTTCGCCAGGTCCTTGCGGAGCTTGTCCAGGCGCTGCACCGAGCCGGGGTCGGTCTCGTTCTTCAGCGCCATCTCCTCCATGCGCAGCCGGTCGACCGAGCGCTGCAGCTCGTCGATCTCGACCGGCGAGGAGTCGATCTCCATGCGCAGGCGGGACGCGGACTCGTCGACCAGGTCGATCGCCTTGTCCGGCAGGAAGCGGGAGGTGATGTAGCGGTCGGACAGGGTCGCGGCCGCCACCAGCGCGGAGTCCGCGATCTGCACCTTGTGGTGCGCCTCGTACCGGCCCTTGAGCCCGCGCAGGATCGCCACGGTGTCCTCGACGGTCGGCTCGGCGACCAGCACCTGCTGGAAGCGGCGCTCCAGCGCCGGGTCCTTCTCGATCCGCTCGCGGTACTCGTCCAGCGTCGTGGCGCCGACCATCCGCAGCTCGCCGCGGGCCAGCATCGGCTTGAGCATGTTGCCCGCGTCCATCGCGGAGTCGCCGCCGGCGCCCGTGCCGACGACGGTGTGCAGCTCGTCGATGAAGGTGATGATCCGGCCCTCGCTGTCCTTGATCTCGGACAGCACGGCCTTCAGCCGCTCCTCGAACTCGCCGCGGTACTTCGCGCCCGCGAGCATCGCGCCGAGGTCGAGCGCCACCAGCCGCTTGTTGCGCAGCGACTCGGGGACGTCCCCCTTGACGATGCGCTGCGCCAGGCCCTCGACGACGGCGGTCTTGCCGACGCCGGGCTCGCCGATCAGCACCGGGTTGTTCTTGGTGCGGCGGGAGAGCACCTGGACGACGCGGCGGATCTCCTGGTCGCGGCCGATCACCGGGTCGAGCTTGCCCTCGCGGGCCGCGGCGGTGAAGTCGGTGCCGTACTTCTCCAGCGCCTTGTACGTGCCCTCCGGGTCCTGGCTGGTCACCCGCTGCCCTCCCCGAGCCGTCTCGAAGGCGGACAGCAGCTTCTTGCCACTGGCCCCCTCCTTGTTCAACAGCTCGCCGGCCGGCCCGCCCTTCACGGCGATCCCGATCAGCAGGTGCTCGGTGGACAGGTACGCGTCCCCGAGGTCCTTCGCGCGCTGGGCGGCGTCGGCGAGTACCGCGAGCATGTCACGGTTGGCCTGCGGAGGGGCCACCGTCGAGCCCTGCACCTTGGGCAGGCCGTCGACCAGGCGCTCGGCGTCGGCCCGCACGGCGGCGGGGTCGGCGCCGGCCGCCGCCAGCAGGTCGAGCACGTTCTCGTTGTCCGCGCCGCCCAGCAGGGCGAGCAGCAGATGGGCGGGCGTCAGGTCCGGGTTGCCCTCGGACACGGCCCGGTTGCTGGCGGTGTTGATCGCCTCGCGGCTCTTGTTGGTCAGCTCGGCGTCCACGGGCGTGGTGACCTCCTTGTTCCTTCTCCTGGCCAAACCTGCCTACGACAACATGAAACAAGTTGAGTCTACTCCACTCAAGGCAGTGGGGACGCCCGAAGACGCGCACGACTGCGGGACTTTTCCGGCCGCCCGGTGCAAGAATGCGGACGCCTGTCCCGCCGGGGCGGCCGCGGTGGCGCGGCCGGGCCCGGGGACGGCGTGAGGAGTCCCCATGGGCACGGCGCACCCGATGGACCCGAGCGGCGCCGCCGTCCAGGCCGAGGCGGCGGAGCTGCGGGAGACCGCGGCCGCCTGCCCGGTGCTGCTGCCCGGGGGCGTGCCCGGGACGGTGATCTCCCGGCACCGCGAACTGCGCGACTTCCTGGCCGACCCCAAGGTCGCCAAGAACGCCCGGCACTTCGCCGCCTACCAGCGCGGCGAGATACCCGCCCAGTGGCAGCTCCATGCGTTCGCGCTGGTCAACGGCATGACAACGGCCGACGGCGACGACCACCGGCGGCTGCGGGGCCTGGCCACCAAGGCGTTCACCCCGCGCCGGGTCGCCGCCCTGCGCCCGTGGATCGAGCGGCTCACCGGCGACCTGCTGGCCGCCCTGCCCGAGCGGCGGGACGCCGACGGGGTGGTCGACCTCCGCCGCTGGTTCGCCTATCCCCTGCCGATGGGCGTGATCTGCGAGCTGCTGGGCGTCGACCCCGCCTACCGCGACCGGCTGCACGGCCTGACCCACCGCATGGTGAGCACGTCCAGCACCGCGGCCGACGCCATGGCCGCCCAGGCCGGCATCCACGAGGTGCTCGCCCGGGTGGTGGCCGACCGCAGGGCCGTCCCCGGCGACGACCTGACCAGCGCGCTGATCGCCGCCCGCGGCGAGAGCGCGGCCGAGGGCCCGGACGGGGAGAGCGGTGCGGACAGGGCGGAACGCCTCAGCGACGAGGAGCTGACCGGCACCCTGCTGCTGATGATCGTCGCCGGCCACGAGACCACCCTGAACCTGATCACCAACGCGGTACGGGCGCTCTGCGGGCACCCCGAGCAGCTGGCCCTGGTGCTGGCCGGCGAGGTCGGGTGGGACGCCGTCGTCGAGGAGACGCTGCGCTGGGACAGCCCGGTCGCCACCTTCCCGTTCCGCTACCCGACGACGGACCTGGTGGTCGACGGGGTCACCGTGCCGCGCGGCACCCCCGTGCTCGCCGGGTACGCGGCCGCCGGGCGGGACCCGCGCGAGTACGGCCCGGACGCCGGCCGGTTCGACGTCACCAGGACCGGCACCCGGCACCTCTCCTTCGGCCACGGCGCCCACTACTGCCTCGGCGCCCCGCTGGCGCGGCTGGAGGCGGTGATCGCGCTGCGCGACCTGTACGCCGCCCACCCCGGGCTGCGGCTGGCCGTGCCCGACGCGTCGCTGCCGCCGCTGCCGGGGTTCATCGGCAACAGCGTGGCGGCGCTGCCCGTCCACCTCGGCTGAGCAGCGCGAACGGCCGGGACACGGCGGGTACAGGGGGCGCCGGGACGCGGCGCCCGCTGGGCTACCGTCGTGCCATGGCACGACGTGACCCGCGCTCCCCGGAACCCGGCTACCTCGCCTTCTGGCGTGAGTACCACCTGTGCACCCTGACCACCCACCGGCCCGACGGAAGCCCGCACGTCGTGCCCGTCGGCGTCACGTACGACCCGGAGGCCGGCCTGGCGCGGGTCATCACGCGCGGCGGCAGCGCGAAGGCCGCCCATGTGCGGGCGGCGGGTCCGGCCGGGGCGCGGGTCGCGGTCTGCCAGGTGGACCGCGGCACCTGGGCCACGCTGGAGGGGATCGCCACGGTCTGCGACGACCCGGAGCGGGTGGCCGACGCGGTCCGCCGGTACGCCGAGCGCTACGGCCGCACGCCGGCGCCCAACCCCGAGCGCGTCGTCATCGAGATCGCCCTGACCCGGGCGATGGGCAACGCCGGCACCAACGGGCCCGGGACGGCCGGGACTGCCGGATCGACCGGCTCTGCCGGGGCTGCGGGATCGGCCGGCTCTGCCGGGGCTGCCGGATCGGCCGGGACGGCCGGGGCTGACGGGTCCGCGACGCCGGACACGGCTTCGGAAGCCGGAGTCGCGGCCGCCGACGCCGCCCGCCGGTAGCGCGCGGAGGATCTACGCGGCGGTCTGGAGGACCTTGCCGAGGAAGGCGTCCAGGTTGCGCCGGGTGCGCGCGATCTGCTCCTCCAGGGTGAGCGTCTCCTCCAGGCGCTTGGCGAGCGCGCTGGTCTTCTTGCCCCGGACGTAGAGCGAGCAGGCCAGGTCGGCGCACATGTACAGGGCGACGGTGTTGCCCTGCCGTCCGGACGGGCCGGCCAGCGGCGCGGCGAGCAGGTCCACGCCGCCCCCGGAGTGCCCGGTCAGGCACAGCCCGCACAGGCTGCTGCGCATCAGGTTCCGGCGTGCCCCGGGCGCCGCGCGCAGCGTCAGCCCCACCGGCTCGCCGCCGTCGACCGGGCTGACCAGGTAGCCGCGGTCCGGCGCGCCCGGGTCCCGCCAGCCCAGGAAGTCCAGGTCCCCCCAGGGCAGTTCGCCCAGGTCCTTCGGCACGTTGAGCCGCTTGGCCTCGCCCTTGGAGCAGTTGACGAACGAGCCGCGGATGCCGGCTTCGGTGAGGGGGTCCATACCCGCGAAGCTAACAGCGGCCCGTGGCCGGTGTCGTCCGCTTTTCGGCGCGCCCGGCCGCGCCCCTCCCGCGCCTTTCCCGCGCCCTTCCGCACCTTTCCCGCTCCCCTCCTTCTCCCGCTCGTGCCTTCCCCGTGCCCGGGGCGGGGCGCCCCGTTCCCCCAGTGTTCGCCGAACTCTCAACCGGGCAGCGTCACTTCTTCTCGTGCGGCGGCTGTGATCGGCAATGGCCGGCTCGCCACCGCGCGGCCCGGCAGCCAGGCGATTCGCACGCACGGGAGGAACCATGAAGAGCAGCAAGGGACGCTCCGGGGTGCGCGGCGCGCTCGCCGCGTTCGTCGTCCTGACCGCCGTCACGCCCCTCGGGCTCGGTGCGGAGCAGGCGCAGGCGGCCGCGCCGGCGGCCGGTCGGGCGGCCGGGAGCCAGGTGACCGCGCAGTGGACGACGCGGGACGTCGCCCCCGGGGTCCAGGTGCGCACCGGCACCTTGCGCGACGCCTCCGCCGCGCCGTCCTGGACGGTGACCGTGAAGGTGCCGTCGACCAGCCGGCTGACCGGCGCCGCGGTCGACGTCGCGGTGGGCAGCCCGGCCTGGGCGCAGCAGACCGCCGCGCAGCTGCGGGACGCCGGCTACCAGCCGCGGGTCGAGACCGTCGAGTGGCCCGGCTACGCCGACACCCCGCACGGCGTCATGGGCCTGCGGGTGCGGATCGGCTCGTTCGGCACGCAGGCCGCCGCGCAGACCACCGCCACGGCGGTCAAGGCCGCCGGCTTCCACACCGCGGTCGAGTGGACCGGCTACGACGCCGAGCAGCCCGCCGACCTGGAGAACGTCCACGTCGCGGTCATCGACCCGCACACCTTCACCGGCACCGTCAGCGGCACCCACGACGGCAACGTGGCCCAGCGCGAGACCACCTCCTCGGTCGCCGCCAAGCTCGGCTCGCTCGTCGGCGTCAACGCCGGCTTCTTCGTCACCTCCGACGCCGACGGCGTGCAGGGCACCCAGTCCGGCATCGCCGCCTACGACGGGCAGCTGGAGTCGATGGCGGCCGGCGCGCGGGCCGCGCTGGTCCTCGGCGACGGCGGCCGGCACGTCCGGGTCGCCGACCTGACGACCACGGTCACCGCCCGCGCGGGCGCGGCCCGTTACGCGGTGCAGGGCATCAACCGGGTGCCGGGCACCGTGCGGGACTGCGGGCGCCCCGGCGCCGTGCCCAGCTCCCTGCCCTGGCAGGACGTGACCTGCCACGAGACCGACGACCTGGTGCTGTTCACTCCGGCCTTCGGCGCCGCGCTGCCGGCGGGAGCGGGCGTGCAGGCCGTGCTGGACGCCCAGGGCCGCGTGGTGTCGACCGGTGCGCGCGGCGGGACCGTGCCCGCGGGCGGCACGGTGCTCCAGGGCATCGGCACCGCGGCGGACTGGCTGACCGCCAACGCCGTCACCGGCCGGCGCATCGCGGTCGACGAGGTCGTGCGCGACGCCGACGGAGGGCGGGTGCCGCTCGGTCCGCACGACAGCATCGTCAGCGCGGCGCCGACGCTGGTGAAGAACGGCCGGATCGCCATCGACGCGGCCACCGAGGGCACCGTCGACCCGCAGGACCTGTCGTTCGGCTACGCCTGGGCGAACCAGCGCCAGCCGCGCACCATGGCCGGCGTCGACGCCCGCGGCCGGCTGCTGCTGGTCACCGTGGACGGCCGGCTGAGCGGCGGCAGCGAGGGCTTCACGATCGCCGAGGCCGCCGCGTTCATGCGCTCGCTCGGCGCGGTGCAGGCGCTCAACCTCGACGGCGGCGGCTCCACCGCCATGGCCGTCGACGGGGTGCTGGTCAACCACACCTCGGACGCCACCGGTGAACGCCCGGTGGGCGACACCGTCCAGGTCCTGCCGTAACGGGGACGGCCCGCCACCCTGTCCGGGTGGCGGGCCGTCCGCCGTGTGCTGCGCGGGGCGCGGGGCGGGTCAGCCGTCGCGCTTGGGCCGCCAGACCACCAGCGCGCTGGTGTGCTGGACGTCCTGGTACGGGACCAGGTCGCGGCGGTACGAGGCGTGCACCGCGGCCTCGCGCTGCTGGATGACGGCGGCTGCGCCCTCGACGGCGGCGGTCAGTTCGGCGACCCGGGACTGCAGGGCCGCGACCTGGTTCTCCAGCTCGATGATCCGCTTGATGCCGGCGAGGTTGATGCCCTGGTCCTGCGACAGCCGCTGCACCTCGCGCAGCTGCTCGATGTCGCGGGCCGAGTAGCGGCGCCCGCGCCCGGCCGTGCGGTCCGGGGAGACCAGGCCGAGGCGGTCGTACTGCCGCAGGGTCTGCGGGTGCAGCCCGGACAGCTCGGCCGCCACCGAGATCACGTAGACCGGGGACTCCTCGGTCAGCTGGTAGGGGTTGCGGGACCCGGAACGCGCACCGCGCCCGGGCCCGCCGCCGATGCCGCCGTCCATGCTCATACCGTCACGCTCCCTTTGCGGCCTTGAACAGTTCGGCGCGCGGGTCGACTCCCGCGGTCGCCTCCCGGTACGACTCCAGGGCGTCGAGCGCCTTCCCCTCGGTCCGGTCCGGCACCGCCACCTCGATGGTGACCAGCAGGTCGCCCCGCGAACCGTCCTTGCGCACCGCGCCCTTGCCGCGGGCCCGGAGCGTCCGGCCGTTGGGAGTGCCGGCCGGCAGCTTCAGGGTGACCGGAGGCCCGCCGAGGGTGGGCACCTTGATGTCGCCGCCCAGGGCGGCCTCCACGAAGCTGACCGGGACGGTCACCGTCAGGTTGGCGTCCTTGCGGCCGAACACCGGGTGCCGGCCCACGTGGACGACCACGTACAGGTCGCCGGCCGGGCCGCCACGCTCGCCCGGGGCGCCCTTGCCGCGCAGCCGGATCCGCTGCCCGTCGGTGACGCCGGCGGGGATGCGGACCTGCATGGTGCGCGAGCTCTTGGCCCGCCCGCTGCCGTGGCAGACCTCGCAGGGGTTCTCCGCGATCAGGCCGCGGCCCTTGCAGTCCACGCACGGGTCGGTGAGCGAGAAGCCGCCACCGCCGCCGCGCGAGACCTGCCCGGTGCCGACGCAGGTCGGGCACACCCGGGGCGTGCCGTTCTTGTCGCCGGTGCCCGAGCACGCCTTGCACGCGGCCGAACTGGACATCCGCAGCGGGACCGTGGCCCCGTCGACCGCCTCGGTGAAGCTGAGCGTCACCTCGGACTCGATGTCCTGGCCGCGGCGCGGCTGCACGCGGGTGCCGGTGCCGCGGTTGAACAGCCCGCCGAACACGTCGCCGAGGCCGCCGCCGAAGCCGCCGCCCTGGCCCGTGGTGGTGGTGCCGCCGCCCTGGGCGCCGCCGAAGAGGTCGCCCAGGTCGAAGTTGAAGCCGCCGGTGCCGCCCGCGCCCGGCCCCGGGCGGAAGCCGCCGTTGCCGAACAGGGCGCGGCCCTCGTCGTACTCCTTGCGCCGCTTGGCGTCCGAGAGCACGTCGTTGGCCTCGGAGATCTCCTTGAAGCGCTCCTCGGCCTTGGCGTCGCCCTTGTTGGCGTCCGGGTGGAACTCGCGGGCGAGCTTGCGGTACGCCTTCTTGATCTCGGCGTCGGTGGCGTCCTTCGGGACGCCGAGGACCTTGTACAGGTCCTTCTCCAACAGGTCCCTACCGATACTCATCCGCGACGTCCCTCCTCTCGGTCACCGCTGCCGGGCCGGGGCTGTGCCAGCCCCGGCCCATGTGCGTCAGCCCTGGTCCGGGCCACCGTTGTCCTCGTCCGACGCCTGGTCGTCCGCGTCCTCCTTCGCCTGGGTGCCGGGCTGCGGCTCGGCGACCGCGACCCGCGCGGGGCGCAGGTTGCGCTCACCGATGCGGTACCCGGGCTGGAGGATCTGCACGCATGTGGTCTGCGTGACATCCGGCGAATAACTGTGCATCAGGGCCTCGTGCACCAGCGGGTCGAAGGGCTCACCCTCCTTGCCGAACTGCTGCAGCCCCAGCTTCGCCGCGACCGTCTCCAGCGACTCCGCCACCGACTTGAACCCGCCGACGAGCTCGCCGTGCTCGCGGGCCCGGCCGATGTCGTCCAGGACCGGGAGCAGCTCGGTGAGGAGGTTGGCGATCGCGATCTCCTTGACGGCGACGCGGTCGCGCTCCACCCGGCGGCGGTAGTTCTGGTACTCGGCCTGGAGGCGCTGCAGGTCCGCGGTGCGCTCGTTGAGCGCGGTCCGCACCTGGTCCAGCTGCGCCCTGACGGCCGTCAGCTCCTTGGCCGCTCCGGTCTGCCCGGCACCGCCCTTGGCATCGGTGCCCGCCTCGCCGGCGGGACCGGTGTCCTTGGCGCCTTCGCCGTCCGGCTGCCCGGTGGCCTCAGAGGGGACCTCGGGCTCCTCGAAGCCCTTCGGCTCCTCCGTCACGCGGCACCATCCCTCTTGCCGTTCTCGTCGTCCACGATCTCGGCGTCGACGACGTCGTCGTCGGCCGCCGGCTGCTCGGCCCCGGGCGCGCCGGCGCTCGCGCTGGCGGCGCCGCCGTCGGCCTGGGCGTTGGCGTACAGCGCCTGGCCCAGCTTCTGGCTGGTGGCCGCGACCTTCTCGGTGGCCTCGCGGATGGCGGCGGTGTTGCCGTCGTCCGTGGACTCGTTCTTCAGCTTCTCCTTGAGCTCCGCGACCGCGGACTCGACCTCGCTCTTCACGTCCTCCGGGAGCTTGTCCTGGTTGTCCGCGATGAACTTCTCGGTCTGGTAGACGAGCTGCTCGCCCTGGTTGCGCGTCTCGGCGGACTCGCGGCGGCGGTGGTCCTCCTCCGCGTACTGCTCGGCCTCCTGGCGCATACGGTCGACCTCGTCCTTGGGCAGCGAGGAGCCGCCCGTGACGGTCATCTTCTGCTCCTTGCCCGTGCCCAGGTCCTTCGCGGTCACGTGCATGATGCCGTTGGCGTCGATGTCGAAGGCGACCTCGATCTGGGGCATCCCGCGGGGGGCCGGCGGCAGACCGGTCAGCTCGAACATCCCGAGCTTCTTGTTGTACGCCGCGATCTCGCGCTCGCCCTGGTAGACCTGGATCTGGACCGACGGCTGGTTGTCCTCGGCCGTGGTGAAGATCTCCGAACGCTTGGTCGGGATCGTGGTGTTGCGCTCGATCAGCTTGGTCATGATGCCGCCCTTGGTCTCGATACCGAGGGACAGCGGGGTGACGTCGAGCAGCAGGACGT
>WRCZ01000014.1 GCA_009783685.1 Actinomycetes bacterium | reverse complement strand
TCCGGGGCAGGGCGGCGCACGCGGGCCTGGAGCCGGAGAAGGGCGTGAACGCCCTCGTCGAACTGGCCCACCAGGTGCTGGGCGTCGGCGCGCTGGCCGACCCGGAGCTGGGGACCACGGTGACCCCGACGGTGGCCCACGCCGGCACGACGACCAACGTGGTGCCGGGGGCGGCGGAGCTGTGCGTGGACGTCCGGGCCTGGAGCACCGACGAACTCCGGCGCGTGGACCGCGCGTTGACGCAGCTTTCGCCGCGTTCCGCCGATGTGGGGGTGACGGTGGACGGCGGCGTGAACCGCTACGCCCTGGAGGAGGCGCAGTCGGCCCAACTGCTGGCACTCGCACGTTCGGTGGCCGCCGCCCGGGGGCTGCCGGACGTGGGTTCCGCGCGGGTCGGCGGTGCGTCCGACGGCAACTTCACCGCCGCGCTCGGGATTCCCACGCTGGACGGGATCGGCGCGCGGGGCGACGGCGCGCACGCCGTGCACGAGTGGGTCGACGCCGGCTGCCTGGTGCCCCGCTCCCTCCTGCTGGCCGGCCTGATCGACGCGCTCGGGGAGGCCCGATGAGCAGTCCCAGCCGCCCGCCGCCCCGGGCGGGTACCCCGTCGCCCGCCGCTCGTTCCCGTGCCTCGTTCTCCGGCCCCTCGCCGCGCACCCTCTCGCAGCCTCCACGTTCAAGGGAAGGCCGATCACCATGAACCACCCGCCGAGCAGCACCTCCGCCGAACCTGCCAGATCCCCTTCCGGCATAGGCATCCCCCTCTGCGCCGCGCTGGGCGCCCTCGCCCTCGGGCTGACCGCCTGTACCAGCGGCACCACCCCCGCGACGACCGCCGGCACGCAACAGCAGCAGTCGACCGCGGCCGTGCGCCAGGGCGGCAGCATCGTCATCGGCGCCGAGCAGGAGCCCGACTGCGCCGACTGGTTCGGCACCTGCGGCGGGTCGATCTGGGGCTCCTACATCATGGAGACGCCGACCATCCCCCAGGTCTTCGTGGTCCGCAAGAAGGGCTCGGACTGGGTGCCGGCCGCCTCGGACCTGATGGCCGCCGAGCCGACGATCACGGCCGGCGCGCAGCCGCGGATCACCTACAAGCTCAACCCGAAGGCCGTCTGGTCGGACGGGCAGCCGATCACCTCCGCGGACCTGAAGTACACCGCGCTGCAGGTCCGGGACGGCAAGAACATCTTCGACAAGACCGGCTACACCGAGATCGCGTCCGTCGACACCCCCGACCCGCGCACCGCCGTGGTGACGCTCAAGCACCCCTACGGCAACTGGAAGACGTTCTTCAGCGGCGAGTACGGGGTGCTGCCCAGCCATCTGCTGCAGGGCAAGGACCGCAACGCCGTGATGAAGAACGGCTACACGTTCAGCGGCGGCCCGTGGAAGATCCAGAGCTGGAACAGGGGCACCTCGGTCACGCTGGTCCCCAACGACCGCTACTGGGGCGCCAAGCCCAGGCTCGACAAGGTCACCTTCCAGTTCACCACCGACACCGCGGCCGCCTTCCAGGCGTTCCGCACCGGGCAGTTGGACGCGCTGTACCCGTCGCCGCAGCTGGACGTCATCGACCAGATCAAGCAGGGCCTGCCCGGCACGGCGCTGCAGACCGACGCGCAGACCGGCAACCTGGAAGCGCTGTGGCTCAACGACTCCCGCTTCCCGTTCGACTCCGTCGACGTCCGCAAGGCCCTGGCCTACGCCGTCGACCGCAAGGCCATCGTGCAGCGGCTGTACGGTCCGCTCGGGGTCACAAGCCCGAACCAGAGCTTCAACTCCCCGCTGGTCTCCGGCTACGCGGGCACCGACTTCTCGCAGTACTCCCTCGACCAGGCGAAGGTCGACCAGCTGATGCGGGGCGCCGGCTGGGCCCGCGGCAGCGACGGCATCTGGGCCAAGGACGGCCGCCGGGCGCGGTTCACCATCGTCTCGCTGGCCGGCAACAAGCGCCGCGAGCTGACCGAGCAGGTGCTCCAAGCACAGCTGAAGACCGCCGGGTTCGACCTGCGGATCCAGAACACCACCGCCGCCAACCTCTTCGGCAAGGTCGCCCCGAACGGGGACTTCGACCTGGGGTTGTGGACCCTGGTCGACTCCTTCCCCGAGCCGTCGCTCGACGCCACCTTCTCCACGTCGGCGATCCCCTCCGCGGCCAACGGCCAGACGGGCATCAACTTCATCCGCGCCCGGGTACCCGGGCTGGACCCGCTGCTGCGGCAGGTCGCGAACAGCACCGACGACACCGCCCGCCGCAGCGCGTCCCTGCAGGCCGACAAGCTGCTCGCCGCATACGTCCCGTCGATCCCGATCAGCGCGGTCCCCAACGTGCTGCTGTGGAACAAGCGGGTCGGCGGCCCGATCGCCATCAACCCGGTCGAGGGCCCGTGGTGGAACCTGGCCGACTGGGGCCTGGTGAAGTGAGCCGGCCATGGTGACCTACATCGCCCGCCGCCTCGTGTACTCCGTCCCGGTCCTGGCACTCGCCTCCTTCGTCCTGTTCTGGGCGGTCCGCACCACCTTCGACCCGCTGGCCAAGCTCCGCCAGAGCCACGACCCGACGGTCCTGGCCCGGGAGACCGCCCGGCTGGGCCTGAACCGCTCGGTGATCGAGCAGTACGGGCTGTGGATGAAGGCGTTCCTCACCGGCGACTGGGGCACCAGCACCAGGACCGGCGGCGCCGTCTCGGCCATGATCGGCTCCGCGCTGGGCAGCACCCTCCAACTCATCGGCTGGGGCGTGCTGTTCGCCGCCCTGCTGGCGCTCGCCATCGGGCTGTACTCCGCCGCGCGGCAGTACTCGGCGGGGGACTACGCCTTCACCGCCCTGTCCTACCTGGGCATCGCGATGCCGCCGTTCTGGGTGGGGCTGCTGCTCATCCAGATCCTCGCCGTGTGGCCGCAGCAGCAGTTCCATCTCGCCCATCCGCCGCTGTACTTCGTCGGGTTGCACTCCCCCGGGCACAGCGGCCCGGACCTGGACTACTTCCGCCATCTGGTGCTGCCGGTGCTGACGATGACGGTCGGGCTGGTCGCCAGCTGGTCGCGGTTCTCCCGGGCCACCCTGCTGGAGTCGCTGACCGGTGACTACGTGCGCACCGCCCGGGCCAAGGGGGTGCCGCGGCGGCAGATCCTGGTCCGGCACGCGCTGCGCAACTCCCTCGCGCCGTTCGTCACCGTGGTCGCCATGGACGCGGCGCTGCTGTTCGGCGGCCTGGTGGTCACCGAGCAGATCTACTCGGTCCCCGGCATGGGCCGGCTGTTCCTGGACTCCATGCTCGCCGGTGACGTCTTCACCCTCGTGCCGTGGATGTTCGTCGTCGCCGTCGCCATGATCCTGTTCAACCTGCTGGCCGACATCGGCTACGCGCTCCTCGACCCCCGGGTGGCCCTGCGATGACCCGAACCGCCCCCACCACCCCCGCTCCCGCGTCCGTTCCGGAGCCCTCCGCCGTACCCGGCAAGGGCGCGTCCGCCTCCCGGGACCCCGGGCCGGCGCGCATCGCCCTGCGGCGGTTCCTGCGCCACCGGCTCGCCGTCGCAGGCGTGCTGGTCCTGCTGGCCCTGGCCGTCGGCTGCTTCGGCGCCACCTGGCTCGCGCCCTCGCCCCGCAACGCCCAGGACCTGCTGCTCGGCGCGACGCCGCCGTCCGGCGCGCACCTGCTGGGCACCGACGAACTCGGCCGCGACTACCTCAGCGAGGTGCTGTACGCCGGCCGGATCTCGCTGGCCATCGGCCTCGGCGTGGCCGTGCTGTCCACCACGCTCGGCACGGTGGTCGGCTGCGTCGCGGGCTACTTCGGCGGCTGGGTCGACGAGGTGACCATGCGGGTGGCGGACCTGTTCCTCGTCGTCCCCGCCATCGCGCTGCTCGCCCTGGCCATCCAGGGCCTGGGGTCCTCGCCGGTCACCATCGTGCTGGTACTGGCCGGACTGGGCTGGACGGTGATCGCCCGCGTGGTGCGCGCCCAGGTGCTCAGCCTGCGCGAGAAGGAGTACGTCGAGGCCGCCCGCGTGCTGGGCGTCCCCACGGTGCGCATCCTGTGGCGGCACCTGCTGCCGAACCTCGTCGGCGTCGTCGTCGTCAACGTCTCGCTGTCCGTCGCGGCGGCAGTGATCCTCGAATCCACCCTCAGCTTCCTCGGGTTCGGCGTCCAGCCGCCGCGCAGCAGCTGGGGCAACATGCTCAGCCAGGCCTCCGGGATGGTCGGCACGTCGCAGTCCTACCTGCTGTACGCGCCCGGAGCCGCGATCCTGCTGACGGTCCTGGCCGTCAACTTCGTCGGCGACGGCCTGCGCGATGCCTTCGACCCGCAAGGGAGGCACTGATGACGCCCACCCCGCCGCTGCTGGCGGTCGAGGACCTGACGGTGCGCTACCGCACCGACGCCGGCCCGGTCACCGCCGTGGACAACCTCAGCTTCGAGGTCGCTGCCGGCAGCACCCTCGGCATCGTCGGGGAGTCCGGCTCCGGCAAGACCGCCGCGTCCATGGCCCTGATGGGACTGCTGCCGCGCACCGCCGAGGTCACCGGATCGGCCCGGCTGCACGGGCAGGAGCTGCTGGGCCGGCCCGACTCCGCGATGCGCGACATCCGGGGCCGCCGGATCGCGGTGATCTTCCAGGACGCGCTGTCCGCGCTCAACCCCATGATGACCATCGGCGCCCAGCTCGCCGAGGCCGTCCGCGTCCACGACCGCAGCAGGTCCGCGGGCGAGTTGCGGGAGCGCGCCGTGGAACTCCTCGACCTGGTCGGCATCCCCTCCCCCGCCGCCCGGCTCGACCAGTACCCGCACGAGTACTCGGGCGGCATGCGGCAGCGTGCCCTGATCGCCATGGGCATCGCCAACGACCCCGACATCCTCGTCGCGGACGAGCCGACCACCGCGCTCGACGTCACCGTCCAGGCACAGGTCCTCGACGTCATCCGCCGCGTCCAGGAGCGCACCGGCACCGCCGTGCTGCTCATCACCCACGACCTGGGCGTCGTCGCCGGACTGGCCGACCGGATCATGGTGATGTACGCCGGCGCCAAGCTGGAGGAGGGCGGCGTCGAGCAGATCTTCTACCGGCCCGCCCACCCCTACACCCGCGGGCTGCTCGCCGCCCTCCCCCGCATCGACCGCCGGCTGGCCCGCCTGGAGCCCATCCCCGGCCAGCCCCCGCAGCCCCACGACCGCCCCGGCGGCTGCCTGTTCCGGGCCCGCTGCCGCCACGCCGACCCCGACCGCTGCACGCGCCCCCTGCCCGCGCCGGCGGAGGTCTCCGCCGGGCACCTCACCAGCTGCGTGCGCGTGCACGAGATTGCGAGCGCCGGCTGATGACCGCCACGACCACCGCGCCGCCCGTTCCCGCCCTGGAGATCCGCGGCCTCGTCGCCGAGTACCGCACCCGCCGCCGCCTCGGCGGGCGCGGCCGGACCGTGCAGGCCGTCGCCGGCGTGGACCTGACGCTCGCCCAGGGCCACACGCTGGGCCTGGTCGGCGAGACCGGCTGCGGCAAGAGCACCCTCGGCCGCACCCTGGTCCGCCTGGTGCGCCCGGCCGCCGGCTCCGTGCACGCCGAGGGCATCGATGTCGCCGGCGCCAAGGGCGTCCGGCTCCGGCAACTGCACCGCACCGTGCAGCTGGTGTTCCAGGACCCCTACGCCTCGCTCAACCCGCGGATGAGCGTCCGGGCGCTGCTGGCCGAGCCGCTGAAGGTGCACGGCCTGCACGTCCGGCGGCGGGAGGAGCGGATCCGTGAACTCCTCGACCTGGTCGGCCTGGACCCCGCCCACGCCGGCCGCTACCCCTACCAGTTCTCCGGCGGCCAGCGGCAGCGCCTCGGCATCGCCCGGGCGCTGGCCGTCGAACCGCGGATCCTCGTCCTGGACGAGCCGGTCAGCGCGCTGGACGTCAGCGTCCAGGCCGGCGTCATCAACCTGCTGGACGACCTCCAGCGCGACCTCGGCCTGTCCTACCTGTTCATCGCCCACGACCTGTCCGTGGTCCGGCAGATCAGCGACGAGGTCGCGGTGATGTACCTCGGCCGGATCGTCGAGCACGGCCCCGCGGAACAGCTCTACGACCACCCCGCCCACCCCTACACGCAGGCGCTGCTGTCCGCCGTGCCGGTGCCCGACCCGCGCGTGGAACGCGCCCGCAAGCGCATCGTGCTCACCGGGGACGTCCCCAGCCCCCTGTCGCCGCCCTCCGGCTGCCGCTTCCGCACCCGCTGCTGGAAGGCCACCGACCGGTGCGCCGCCGTCGCGCCCCCGGCCGTGGACCTGGGCGGCGGGCACACCGCGGCATGCCACTACCCCGCCCTCGCCGACACCCCGGCCGGAAACGGAGCCTGACGATGTCCGACACCTGGCAGCAGTACTTCGACTCACGCCAGTTCCTCAAGTTCCGCAACGGTCGCGGGCCGCACGACCTGGAGCTCGCCGTCCTCGACCGCGACCCGAGCCCGCAGCTGGCCCTGTGGGACGTCGCGGCCGGGCAACTGCACACCCTCGACGGGGACTTCGGCGACGCCCTGGAGGCGGTGCCGACCGCGGACGGCCAGGCCGTGCTGGCGCTGCGGGACTTCCACGGCTCCGAGATCGGCCATGTGTGGCGCACACCGCTGGACGGAGCGTCCTCCACGGACCTGACCCCGGAGCTGCCGCCCTACGTGCTCCGCGGCATCGACACCGCCCGCGTCGGCCCCCGGGTGCTGATCACCGCCGTGAGCGGCGACGGCTTCCAGCTCTGGCTCGCCACCGAGGACGCGTCGCAGGCACCGGTGCTCCTCTACTCCTCGCGCAACGAGGCGTGGAACGGCGTGCTGTCCGCCGACGGCCGCCTGGCGGCGATCGACACCACCGACCACAACCCCGGCGTCCGCCGCTTCGCCGTCACCTGCGTCAGCGCCGACGACGGGCGGCCGCAGGCCACCCTGACCGACGGCCCGGACGGCCCGGTCCGCGCGGTCCGCTTCTCCCCCGTGGCCGGCGACCCGCGGATCCTGGTCAGCACCGAGCGCACCGGCTTCGCCCGCCCGTGCGTGTGGAATCCGGTGGACGGCAGCCGCGTCGACGTCACCGCACCGCACCTGACGGGCGACCTGGTCGCACTGGACTGGTCCCCGGACGCCGCCCGCCTGCTCGCCGTCCACGTGGACCAGGGTGTCCACCGCGTCCACGAGTACGACCTGGCCACCGGCGAGCTGCACGCCGTCCCCCACCCCGACGGCGCGTACTTCGAACCGGACGTCGCCGCGGCCCACCTGAACATCTGGGCCTCGCACTACGGCGCCACGGGTGAGATCCGGCTGCTGCGGCAGCGCTTCGACCTGCCGCTGGCCGTCCTGCGCGTCGACCACCCCGGGGCGAGCCCCGTGCCGGTCGCGCCCCCTGCCGCGGACCGGCCGGCCCCGGCTCCCGCCGGCACCCCCCTGTCGTCGTTCACCCTGCGGTCCAAGGACGGCACCCCCGTCCAGCTGTGGGCGGCCCGCCCGCCGGCGGCGACCGAGCCGGGCCCCCTGGTGCTCTACCTGCACGGCGGGCCGAACATGGTCACCGTCGACCGGTACAGCCCCAGCGCCCAGGCATGGCTGGCGACCGGCGTCGGGTACGCCGCCCTGAACTACCGCGGCTCGGTCACCTTCGGCCGCGACTTCCGCGAGGGGTTCCTCGGCAGGGTCGGCGACCGCGAGACCGAGGACGTCGAGACCGCCGTCCGGTGGCTGGTCGACGAGGGATACGCCCGCAAGGACCAGGTGTTCGTCACCGGCGTCTCCTACGGCGGCTTCCTCAGCCTGCTCTCCGTCGGCCGGCTGCCCGGCCTGTTCGCCGGCGCCCTCGCGCACGTGCCGATGGCCGACTGGATCGCCGCGTACCCGGACATGAACCCCGCCCTGCAGGCCGCCTGGCGCGCCTTCCTCGGCGGCACCCCGCAGGAGGCGCCCGACCGCTACCACCGCGCCTCCCCCATCAGCTACGTCGCGGACGTCCGCGCCCCGGTGTGGATCCGCCACGCCGAGCACGACACCCGTACCCCCGCCAACCAGGCCTACCGGTACGCGGCCGCGCTGCAGGACGCCGGGGGCGACGTGCTCCTGGAGTGGTACGACGGCGGCCACGAGACGTCCAGCCGCACCAAGTCCGTCGCGGACCACGCCCGGATGGCCGCGCTCGTGCGCGCGGCGGTCGACGGCGTCCCCTGGTCCACCGGGCCCGTACCGGAGCCCCCGGCCCCGGCGTGACGGCGGTGACCCGCTGACGCCCTGACGGGCACGGACGTGCCGACAGGCGGGCCTCCATCGGGGGGCCCGCCCCGAGTGTCAGGCCGGCGAGCGGGTGACCTCTGCGCCCTGCCGCAGGGCGCGCGGGATCTCGGCCGCCTCGTCGACCGTGGCGAGCAGCCGGTCCACCTGGTCCCGCGGCGCGTCGCTGTCGATCTCCACGGCGTAGGAGATGCCGGTGGACTTCCAGCAGGAGGTGTCGAAGCCGCCCTCCGCCCGTACCCGGACGCCGCGCAGGTCGACCCCGCCGGCCTCGGCCTCGCGGTAGAGGTCGTTGAGCACGCACGCCGCCACCGCCAGGTTCAGCACGTGCCCGCCGGTGAACGCCGTCCGCACCCCGACGCCGCCGGGCGTCCACCGGTGCGGGAGGCAGACCTCGCCGCCGTCCTCCCGCAGGAACGACCCCGCGCTCGCCACCACCGTGAACCGCTCGTCCATGCCGTGCCTCCTGTGCCGGGTCATGACGCTCCTCGTGGGGGGCTGCGCCCCCACCGGAAGTACACACGCAAAGCCGTCACGCAGGCGGCAGTTCGGCCCGCAGCAGCCAGCCCTTTCCGCCGGCGAACCCGATGCCCTGGAACGACGGGCCGGACCTGACCCGCTCGAACCCGAGATCCGCGTGCAGATCGAGCGACGCGGGGTTGCGGGCGGAGACGAAGCACCAGATCGCGGAGTCGCGTTCCCGCACCCAGTCCATGCGCCACCGGGTCAGCCGGGTGGCGATGCCGCGCCGCCGCCAGGCGTCGTCCACGGTGACCCCGGTCAGGTAGTAGCCGGCCGGGGCGTGGTCGCTGGGATGCCGGGGAAGGAACGCCGCGTTCGCGCAGGCCACGGCCTCGCCGGCGACCTTCGCGGTGACCACCAGGCTGCGGTCGGCCCGGCGCGCCCGCTGGATGCGGTCCGCCCAGGCGTCCGCCGGGCCGCCGCGCGCCCGGGCCTGCAGCGCGGCCAGCACCGGCACCTCGTCCTCGGTGGTCTCGGCCACCACCGCGGACACCGGGGGGCACCGCTCGCCCACGTGCGGCACGTAGGCGGCGAACCGCGGGTCCGGTGCTGCCATCCCGGCCTCCCCTCCGCACGTTCACGCGGGCCGCTCCCCGGCCCGGGACATCCCACGTGTAGCCGTCCGGGTGGCCGTTGGCAATCCCGGGACGGACGCCGGCCCGTCCGAACCTCAGCCCGCGGCGGCGAGTTCGGTGGTCCGCCCGGACAGCGCCGCGGAGAACTGGTCCGTGACGTTCGCCAGCGCCTCGGCCGTCGCGGGTGCGACGACGGGCGTGCCGTCCCCGCGGCTGATGTCCCGGTCGAGGGTGAACCAGCCGGGCACGATGTGGGAGGCGCCCATGGAGCTGAGGACCGGGCGCAGCGCGTAGTCGATGGCCAGGACGTGGGCCAGGCTGCCGCCGGTGGCCAGCGGCAGCACGGTCTTGCCGCTCAGGGCGTACTGCGGGAGCACGTCGAGCAGCGACTTCAGCAGGCCCGAGTAGGCGGCCTTGTAGACGGGCGTGGCGATCACCACCCCGTCCGCCCGGGCGAACAGTTCGGCGACGGCGACGATGGCGGGATGCTGGAGGTCCGCGCCGAGCAGCGCCTCGGCGGGCAGCGTGCGCACCTCCAGCGGGGTCACCTCGTGCCCCTGCCGCCGCAGGCGGTCGTCCAGGTGGCGCAGCAGGCGGTTGGTGCGGGAGGTCGGGGACGGGCTTCCGGAGACGGACAGGACGGCGGCCATGCGAGAACCTTCCGGATCGCGGTACGGGGATGGCGGGCGGGAGCGCGGGTGACGGTCCGTCACCAGGCGCTGAACTGCACGGTGGTCAGCGGCAGCAGGTCGTTGCGGAGGGTCTCCAGGAAGGAGACGACCTCGGCGGCCACCGACCGGTGCTGGAGGTCGTTGAGGACGTCGTGGTGGGCGCCGTGCACCACCGAGAGCCGGGCGCGGGGCAGCGACCTGGCCGCCCGCTCCAGCGCCTCGGGGTCGGCCAGCGGATCGGCGTCCCCCACCAGCAGCAGCACCGGCAGGCCGGTGTCGGCGTCCTGGTGGGCGGCCGCCACGGCCTCCGGCAGTGCCGCGCCGAGCAGGCCCTGGCGGACCTGCGGGTCGCCGGTGAGCGCGGCCCGGTGCGCGGGGCAGGAGGTGCGGACGTCCAGCTCGTCGTCCCAGCTCCCCACGGGTCCGCCGGCCCGGCCGGGCAGCCCGGCGAGCACCAGGGCGTCGGGCCGGGCGCCGGTCGCGGTTCCGGCCCGGCCGTGGAGCGCGGCCACCGCGGCGGCGCCCGAGTCGGCGCCGACGAACACGAGGGGCCGTGCGACGCCGTCCCCGGCGTCGGTGCCCTCGACGGCGCCGGCGAGCCGGGCGTCCAGGTCCCGGAGTCCGGCGGCGGGGTCCGGCGCGTCGAGGACCGGGGCGTCGACGACGCGCACGCGGTAGGCGTCCGCGGCGAGCCGCCGGCCGAACCGGGCGTAGGTCGCCCGGGTCTCACCACGGCCGGGGACCACGACGACCGTGCCGCGGACGCGGAGGTCCTCGGGGGCGAAGTGGTCGCTGTACTGGGTCATGTCACGCTCCTGCGGGGACGGGATCGGTGGGCGGGGAGGCTGGCCGTGCCAGGCCCCGCGGGGCGGGCGGGAGTTGCCGCGCACGGCCTAGCCGGCCGCGAGGGCGCGCTCGCGGCTGTGGCGGTTGGCGGGGATCGGCAGGCCGAGGTTGCCGCGCAGGGTGTCGGCGGTGTACTCGGTGCGGAACAGTCCGCGCTCCTGGAGGATCGGCACCACCCCGTCGACGAAGAGGTCCAGCTCCTCCTGGGTGCGGAAGGCGAGGTTGATGCCGTCGAGGGTGCCGGCGCCGAACCAGTGCTCGATGGTGTCGGCGACGGTCCGCGGGTCGCCGACGAACGGGGACGCGCGGAACTGGTTCACGGAATCGGCGACCTGGCGGAGCGTCAGGTTCTCGGTACGGGCCCGTTCGATGATCTTCGCGGCGCCGGTGCGGCCGCCCTTCTCCGCGAGGTGCGCGACGTCGGGGAAGGGCGCGTCCAGGTCGTGGACGCTGAAGTCGTAGGCGCCGAAGGACCGGCCGAGCAGCGCGAGGTTGCGCGCGAAGTCGTTGTCCTCCTCGAAGATCTCCCGCTCGCGGCGCCGGGCCGCCTCGTCGGTGGCGGCGACGACCGGGCCGCCGTGCAGGAAGATCTTGATGTGGTCGGGGTTCCGGCCGTGGGCCGCGGTGCGCTTCTTGATGTCGGCGTAGTACTCCTGCGCCTGCTCCAGGGTTCCGCCGGGCGCGTAGATGCCCTCGGCGACCCGGGCGGCGAGGTCGCGGCCCTCCTCGGACACCCCCGCCTGGAAGATCACCGGCTGGCCCTGCGGGGAGCGGGAGAGGTTCAGCGGGCCGGCGACGCTGAAGTGCTCGCCGGAGTGGTGGAGTTCGTGCAGCTTGTCCGGGTCGAGGAAGACGCCGCGCTCGACGTCCGCGGGGAAGGCGTCGTCCTCGTAGGAGTCCCACAGCCCGCGGGCGACCTGCACGAACTCCAGGGCGCGGCCGTACCGGGTGGCGTAGTCGAGGTGCTCGTCCAGGCCGTAGTTGCGGGCGGTGCCGGTGTCGAAGCTGGTGACGACGTTCCAGCCGGCCCGCCCGCCGCTGATGTGGTCGAGCGAGGCGAACCGGCGGGCCAGGTTGAACGGCGAGTTGTACGTCGAGCTGGCGGTGCCGACCAGGCCGATGTGCCGGGTGTGGGTGGCGACCGCCGACAGCAGGGTCAGCGGCTCCAGGCGGTTGAGGTAGTGCGCCGGGTAGGTGGCGTTGATGAACTGGCTGTCGACGATGAACAGGGCGTCGAACAGGGCGTGTTCGGCCGCCTGGGCCTGCCGGATGTAGTAGTTGATGTCGATGCTCGCGTTCTTCGCCACGCGCGGGTCCTTCCACAGGCCGTGCTGGCCCGGGCCGCCGACGCCGTAGGGGTGGAGCGCGAGATGCAGGGTGCGGGACATGGCTGTTCCTGTCTGTGGGCGGGTCGGATTCAGATGTGGAGCAGGGCGCGCAGCGCCGCGCGTTCGGCGCGGTCGGCCGGTGCGCTGTGCAGGGTGGGCGCGGAGCGGACCAGCAGCCGGGTGTAGGGGTGCCGCGGAGCGCTGATGACGTCGCGCGCGGCGCCGGTCTCGACCAGCTCGCCCTGGTAGAGCACGGCGATCCGGTCGGCGACCCCGGCCACGGAGCCGAGGTCGTGGGAGATGAAGACCAGCGCGACACCGTCGGCGCGCAGTTCCTTGAGGATGTCGAGGATCTGGACCCGGTTGGCCGAGTCCAGGGCGCTGACCGGCTCGTCGAGGATGACCAGGCGCGGCTCGGTGACCAGGGCGCGGGCCACCGCGACGCGCTGGCGCTGCCCGCCGGACAGCTCGCCGGGCAGCCGGTCGAGGAGGTCCGGGTCGAGCCGCACCCGGGCCAGGAAGGCCCTGACGCGCCGGTCCGCCTCGTCGCGGTCCCTGCCCTGGATCAGCAGGGGTTCGGCCAGCGAGGTCCCGACGGTCAGGTCCGGGTCGAGGCTGCGCAGCGGGTCCTGGAAGACGTACTGGATCACGCCCCGGCGGCGCAGGGCCCGCCACTGGCGGGGGCCGTGGGAGGTGACGTCCTCCCCGTCGACGGCGATGGAGCCGGCCGAGGCGCGCACCAGGCCGAGCGCGGCCCGCGCGAGCGTGGACTTGCCCGAGCCGGTCTCGCCGATGACGCCGACGGTCTCCCCCGGCGTGACGCTCAGCGAGACGCCGTGCAGCGCGCGGCGCCGCCGCCGGCGCGGTCCGTAGTGGACGGCCAGGTCCTCGATCCTCAGCACCGGCTCGGCGGAAGCGGCGCCCGTGCCGTGCGACGGGCTCGTGTCCCCTGCCGTACGGGCGTCCCCTGCCGTGCGGGGGTCCCCTGCCGTGCGGGGGTCCCCTGCCGTGCTCATGCGTCCTCCTCGACGGCCAGGTACTTCTCCAGGCCGTACTGCTGGTGCTCGGCGATGAGCAGGCGGGTGTAGTCGTGCCGCGGGTGGTGCAGCACCTCGCGGGTGGGGCCGTGCTCGACGACCTCGCCCTCGCGCATCACGAGGACCTCGTCGCACAACTGGGCGACGACGGCCAGGTCGTGGGAGACCACGACCAGCGCCAGGCCGGTCCGGTCGCGCAGGTCGGCCAGCAGGTCGAGGATCTCGGCCTGGACGGTGACGTCGAGTGCGGTGGTGGCCTCGTCGGCGATCAGGATCCGCGGACCGGCGGCGACGGCCGCGGCGATGAGCACGCGCTGGAGCATGCCGCCGGACAGCTCGTGCACGTACTGGCCGTACACCAGCTCGGGGTCGCGCAGGTGCACCGCGTCCAGCAGCTCGACGGCCTCGCGGCGGGCCGCACGCCGTCCCACGCCCTTCTTGACCCGGAGCACCTCGGCGACCTGCGCGCCCACGGTGATCGAGGGGTTGAGGTAGGAGGCCGGGTCCTGGAAGACCGCGCTGATGGTGGAACCGCGCAGCGCCGTCCACTGGGCGGGCGAGAGGTCCGCGATGTCCCGCCCCTCGATCTCGATCGACCCGTGGGACACCTCGAAGTGGGCGGGCAGGATGCCCAGCGCCGCCCGGCAGGTGAGGGTCTTCCCGCTGCCGGACTCGCCGACGATGCCGACGGTCCTGCCGGGGACGAGGGTGAAGCCGACGCCGTGCACGATCTCGCGGCCGCCGGCCCGGTCGGTGATGCGCACGTCGCGCACCGACAGCACGGGCGGCGCCGTGCCGGCCGCGTTCCCGGGCGCGGGTTGCCGGATCGCGGCGGCCTTCTGGGACAGGGTGCTCATCGGGCGCCTCCGGCGGGAGCGGGGCCGGCCGCGGCGGGCCGGCGGTCACGGGCGCGGCGGGCGAGGACCAGCGCGCGACCGGCCTCACCGGAGACGTCGCGCAGGGCGTCGGCGAGGACGTTGCAGGCCCAGACCGTCACCATGATCAGCAGGGCCGGGGTGACGGGCGCCCACGGCCGCTGGCTGAGGTAGCCGAGGTCGGAGGCGAGCAGGCCGCCCCAGGTGGGGGCGGGCGGCTGGACCCCGATGCCGAGGAACGTCAGGCTCGACACGATCACGAAGCCGACCCCGACGGTCTGGGCGAGCGCGACCGCGACGGGCGGGAGCACCTTCGCCCAGACGTGGCGGCGTACGACCCAGCCGATCGACGCGCCGCCGATGACCGCGGCCTCGACGTACGGCGAGCGGGCCACCGCCAGCGTGGCGGCGCGGGAGACCCGGTAGAACAGCGGGGACACCAGCACGCCGGTGACGAGCATCGCCTGGGTGATGCCGTTGCCGAGCAGCGCCACGACGGCCACGGCGAACAGCAGGAACGGAAGGGCGACCAGGGTGTCGGCCAGCCGCAGGGTGATCCACTCGAAGGCGCGGCCGAGGTACACGGACAGGATGCCGGGGACCACGCCGACCGCCAGCGCCGTCAACGCGACCTCCAGCGAGCCGAGGACGCTGACGCGGGATCCGTCGAGGAGCCGGCTCAGCATGTCCCGCCCCAGATAGTCGGTGCCCAGCCAGTGGGTGCCGGAGGCGGCGCCGAGCGGGTGGTCGCCGGTGGCGAGCGGGTCGTGCGGGGCGAGCAGCGGGCCCAGGGCCGCGAGGAGGGCGATCACCGCGAGGACGGCGACGGCGATGCGGGCGGAGGGCAGGGCGAGGACGCGGCGCAGCACGGCTCACACCCCCCGCTGGGACGCGGGCGTCACACCCGCCAGCACCAGGTTGACGACCAGGTTGAACACGACGACCAGCACGATCGACACGACGAGTACGCCCTGCACGGCGGGTACGTCGCCGGACTGGGCGGAGTCGTTGGCGAACCGGCCGAACCCCTGGAGTCCGAAGACCCACTCGGTGACGACGGAGGCGCCGACGAGCGCCGGGAACTTCAGGCCGAGGGTGGCGAGGGCGGGGCCGAGGCCGTTGCGCAGCACATGGCGGAAGAAGATCCGCCGGGGGCTCAGCCCCCGGACCACCGCGCCGGTCACGTAGTTCTCCCGGTAGGCGGCGACGAGGCTGCCGCGCAGCTGGCGGGCGACGTCCGCGACGACGTCGAAGCTCAGCGCGACGGCCGGCAGCGTGATGTGGGCGAGCCACGGCCCCAGGCCCTGTTGCGGCGTCATGTAGCCGGCGGACGGGAACAGGTGCAGCCCGACCGCCAGAACCGCGACCAGCACGATCCCGACGACGAACGCGGGCATCACCGAGATCAGCGTGACGAAGCCGGTGATGGCACGGTCCACCCAGGTCGTCCGGCGCAGTGCCGCGAGGGTGCCCAGGCCGAACCCGAAGACGATGCCGATGATCAGGGCGAAGGTGGCCACCGACAGGCTCACGCCGAGGCCGGTCCCGATGAGCGAGGAGATGTCCGCGCCGTTGGTCCAGCTCGTCCCGAGCCGGCCGTGCAGGAGCCCGTCGAACCAGTCGCCGTACTGCACCAGGAAGGGCCGGTCGAGGCCCCACTGGGCCTCGACCCGGGCGATCGCCTCGGGGGTGGCCTGCTCGCCGAGTTGGAGGCGCGCCGGGCTGAGCCCGCTGAGCGAGCGCAGCGCGAACGTGACGAACGTGGCGACCAGGAACACCGGGACGAAGAGCGCGACCGACCGGGCGAGGGTGGCCAGGGCGCGGCCGAGCGTGTGCCGCACTCGGGCCGCGGTGCGGCGGGCGACGGGCACGGCGGGTGGCTGCGCCTGTGTCGTCGTCATGGGGATGCCCCCTCTCGATGATGGGGTGTCAGGGATGGACGGGGGTGAGGCATGGGCGGCATGGGCCGGGTGTCAGGGGACGGCCGTCAGTGGCCGCCGATGGTCACGCCGGTCCAGTCGATGTGGGCCGGGTTCTTCGGCAGGCCGCTGACGGACCGGCTCTTGGCGAAGAGGTTGGGCTGGGAGAAGGTGAAGACCAGCGCCTTGCTCCGCAGTCCGGCCCGGGTCGCCGCCTGGAGGACCTGTGCGTAGTCCGGTGCGTCCAGCGGCGTCCTGCGGACCTTGGCGACGGCCGCCTCGAAGCCGGCGGGCTCGTAGGGCGAGCTGAGGTTGAGCGGCCCGTGGGGTCCGAAGTGCGCGGTGAGCGTCTGGACGGCGGAGTCGCGGCCGGTCGTCGAGTACAGCGAGAACGTCAGGTCCTTGGCGAAGAACGGGGTGGCCCAGTTCTTCTCGATCTTGATGGTCACCTTGATGCCGACCTTCGCCAGCTGCGACTGGACGATCTCCGCCTGCGGGTCGTCGGTGGGGATGACCAGGTCCAGCGTGATGTCCCCCGGCTTGTGGCCGGCCTGGGCGAGCAACTCCTTCGCCTTGGCCGGGTCGTAGGGGTAGGCGTCGGCCGACGCGGGGTCGTAGGCCACGTATCCCTTCGGGAACGGCTGGTCGGTCACCTCGCCGTAGCCGAAGGTCAGCTTGTCGACGAACTCCTGCCGGTCGACCGCGTAGCGGACGGCGTCGACGACCCGGTCGTCGTCGAACGGCGCCTTGTTGACGTTCAGGCTGATGTTGGAGGCGTTGAACCCGGGCTGGACGAAGACGTCGAGGCCGGCCTTCTTCGCGGCCTCGGCCTGGCTGGGCTCGATGTCGGCGAAGTTGTAGACGCCGGTCTGGAGACCGGAGACCACCGTGGAGGCGTCGGGCGCCGACGTCAGCTCGACGGTGTCGATGTGGATGTCCTTCGCGTCCCAGTAGTCCGGGTTCTTCTTCAGGACCGCCTTGGTGCCCGGGACGATCTGCGTGACGATGAACGGGCCCGCGCCGACCGGGTGCTGGTCCAGCGCGGCCGGCGACCGCGCCGCCTTGGGGCTGGCGATCTGCAGGACGCGCTCACCGAGCAGTTGGGGGATCTGGTAGTCGACCTGGTTGAGGTGGACGACGGCGTCCAGGCCCTCGGCGTCCACCTTCGTGATGGACGTCAGGTCGCCGAAGAGCGCCGAGTCCTTCTGGGTCTTGGCGCGTTCGATGGCCGCCTTCACGGCGGTGGCGTCGACCGGCTCGCCGTCGCTGAACTTCAGCCCGGGCCGCAGATGGAAGGTGATCTGGTCGCCCGCGGAGTTGTACTTCCAGCTCTCGGCCAGGTCGGGAACCGCGTTGCCCTTCGCGTCGGTACGGGTCAACGACGCGTACACCAGGGCGAGTTCGCGGAACTGGGCGCCGCTGCCGCCGACCACCGGATCCCAGTGGGTGGGGAAGTAGGACGAGGCCCACTTCAGTGCGGCGGCGCTGCCGCCCGCGGCCGTGCCGTCCCCTGCGCAGGCGCTCAGGGCCGGGCTCAACACGGCGACGAGGACGGTCCCCAGGGCCGCGGCGCGCAGCCGGCCTCGTGGGGTGCGGTGCGGGGCCGGTACGGGCCGGCGGGGCGTGAGTCTTCCGGACATCTCACTTCTCTCTTCGAGGACATCGGCACGCGTCGGGGCCGCGGGCCAGGGGGCGGTGGCGTGGGCGAAGGCAGGGCAGGGCACGGCGGGACTCAGCGCCGGCTCACCGGGAGACGGGCATGGCGGAGCGTCGTGGGGCGCACCGCGGCCGTGCCGCGGCACGTCGGCGGGACGCGGGCGAGAGCCGGGAGGTGCGAGACGAAAGGGGGCGGGAACGGAGGCAGTCAGGCACCGGCGACTGCGGCCGGTGGGCAGACGGGAGAGAGCGGCCGACGGCAGGCAGGGGCCGGGAGCACGGTCCCGGTGACGGACACCGGGGCGGGGGAAACGGCGGGACTGCGGTTCCGGCGGGAGCTCAGGCTCCAGCGCGCCGTGGGAGGCGGTCGGTCAGCGACAGAGAGCGCTGCAGGTGCGCCGCAGGTCCACGTAGCGGCACACCACACCGGGGTGCGTCGTGAGCATGGTGCTCATCCTGGGGTCAGCCGTCGCCGGCTGTCAATGGACACCATTTGGTGTCTCATTCGGTGGGACGGTCTCTGACCGCAGCTCAGAGGCCGTTCAGCGCGCGGCAGGTGCGCCGGGACCGGCGGCCGGGTGCACCGCGGCCTCGTCGGGGTGCAGCCACAGGGGGCCGCCGGCGGTCTCCACCCGGACGGCGTGGGCCGGCGCCCAGGGGCCGGCCGTCAGCACCGCGCGCTCCGGATCGGTCAGGCTCCGGTACCGGGCGAGTGCCGCCGCGGGACCCGGCGCCGCGGGGTCCGCCAGCAGCCCCGGCGCGAGCGCCTCGAAAGCCGCGGCGTACTCCTCGTACGGCCGCCAGCCGGGCACCGCACGCACCCCGGCCGGGGACCGGAGCAGCAGGGTGGGCAGCGCGTACCGGCGCCCGCCGTCCGGTGTCTGCCGCGCGGCGCCGGGGTGCGGGGAGTCGCCGCGCGGGGACAGGACGTCGGGCACCGGGCGGCGCGTCTCGGCGCGGTCGCGGCGGACGGCCTCCGCCACGGCCGCGGAAGCGGCGCCGGCGGCGAGCCGCTCCAGGTCCAGACCCGGCACGCCCCGCACCGCCGCCAGCGCCCGAGCGGGCGTGTCCGCCGGCTCCCCGAGCACGAAGACGCTCTCCCGCAGCCGGCGCAGCACCCGGTCGGCCACCGAAGCACCTTGCGCCTCGGCCGACTTGGCGAGGAGCGAGGACGGCCACGAACTCGCCGCCACCCGGCTCAGCCGGAACGGCCGGGGCGCGTGCGTGTGACCGCTGATGTCCTCGACGTGGCGGGCGTACCACGCGGTCTCCGCGGCCGCGTCGGGCGCGGGGTCGTCGTCGTGGTCGAAGAGGATGCCGTACACCCGGCGCCAGCCCACCCGGTCCCCGAGGGCGGCGCGGAGCCTGCGGAAGACCGGCTCCGACCCCCAGGCCCAGGGGCACATGGGGTCGGTGTACTCCACCACTTCGACCGGCGCGCGGCCGGCGGTCCGCGTCATACGGCTCCCGTCGGCTCCCTGCGCGCGCCGGCCGTCTCGGGCAGCAGCGCGGTGAGCGTCGTGGCGCCGAGCAGGGCGGCGGCGTCCGTCTCGATCCGGCGCCACACCCCAGGCAGCGCGGCGGCGGGGTCGGGGTAGTCGAGGCCGGCGAGCGACGCGCCGCGCAGGGTGAGCAACTCGCCGTCCACGGCGCGCACGACGTCCAGGAGCGTGATCGCGTCGGCGGGCCGGCCGAGCCAGTACCCGCCCTCGCAGCCCCGCTGGCTGCGCACCAGACCGGCCCGGCGCAACTCGCCCACCACGGACTTCAGGAAGCGGAACGGGATCCCCTGCGAGGAGGCGATGGCCTCGCAGGTCAGGGGGCGGGCGGGTTCGCGGGCCAGCTCCAGCAGGGCCCGCGCGGCGTAGTCCGCCTTCGCGGAGATATGCATGCGCTCATGATGCCCGACCGGCCGGCCGCCGCCAGGGCCGTTGCCCGCTCCCGGCCTACGTTGCGGGAACATTGCCGCAGGTGAAGGGCAATGGACACCCCTTGACATCTTTTTCCGGGCGGCTCTAGCGTCCGATCCATGAGCGACCCGCTGACCACTCCCGGCGAAGGCTTCCACCCCCATCTCGGCGATGCCGCCGACGCGCCGAAAGCCTCCCTGCGCACCCGGCTTCACCACATCCGCGGCGACGCGCTCGACGACGGCACCGCCCAGACCGAGGGCATGCGCAGGTTCGCCGCGGTCAGCGGCAGGACGACCGGGTCGGAGAAGCTGTGGATGGGCCAGACCCACGTCGCCCCCGCCACGTCCTCCTCCGACCACCACCACGGCGAGTCCGAGACCGCCATCTACGTGGTCAGCGGCCACCCGGAGTTCGTCTTCCTCGACGACTCGGGAGCGCAGCCGGAGGAGGTGCGGCTGCGCACCGCGCCGGGCGACTACATCTTCGTCCCGCCGTTCGTCCCGCACCGCGAGGAGAACCCGGATCCGGCCAACGAGGCCGTGGTCGTCATCGCCCGCAGCACGCAGGAGGCGATCGTGGTGAACCTCCCGCGGCTGTACGCCCTGGGGCGCGAGGACGGCTGACCGCGGCCGCGGGCCGCACACGTCGTTCATGGTTTCGACGACCGCTGCACATCCGGCCTTCCCGGACGCGCCATCACCGTGACTCGCACCGTTTAACAAAGCTTTGCAGACTCCATAGCGTCCCTTGAGTGTTCACGTGCTGCAAGCGGGAGCTGAATTGAGCCACGGCCACACCCACGCCCCGGGTCACGACCACCATCACCACCACCACGGCAGCGACGACGCCACGTCCCTGCCGCCCGCCCTCGACATGTCGGTGCCCGACACCGAGTTGACGCCCAGCCAGTTGTCGCGGCGCTCCATGCTCCGCCGCACCGGCCTGCTGGGCGCCGGCCTGGCGGCCGGCAGCGTGCTCACCGGCGCCGGCCAGGCGGCCGCGGCGGCCGACGCCCAGGGCTCCTCGTCGCAGGGGTCCTCCTCCCAGGGGTCGTCCTCCCAGGGGTCCCGCGCGGGCGGCTACCTCTGGCTCGCGGGCGACCACCACATCCACACCCAGCACAGCTCCGACGCCAAGTACCGCGTCATCGACCACGTCCGCCAGGCCAACGCACACGGTCTGGACTGGATGGTGATCACCGACCACGGCAGCGAGACGCACGCCAAGATCGGTGTGGAGAAGGTCAACCCCGACATCGTCGACGCCCGCGACAAGATCGGCGACACGCTGGTCTTCCAGGGCCTGGAATGGAACATCCCCGCCGCCGAGCACGGCACCGTCTTCGTCCACCCGGGCAAGAACGAGGTCGCCGTGCTCAAGGAGTTCGAGAACTCCTTCGACGGCTCGGTGAAGCAGGCCGGCGGCAACACCCCGGCCAACGAGGCGCTGGCCATCGCCGGCCTCAACTTCCTCGCCGACCAGGTGCGCCGCCGCAACGTCAAGGACGCGCTCTTCCTGGCCAACCACCCGGCCCGCAAGGGCATCGACTCCCCGCACGAGATCCGCGGCTGGCGCGACGCCCAGCCCGGGATCGCGGTCGGCATGGAGGGCGCCCCGGGCCACCAGGCCGCCGGCATGCCCGCGCCGAACGGCCCCGGAGAGGGCCGCGGTTACTACGACGGCAGCCCCAGCGCCGACTCGTTCCCCGGCTACCCGCTGGAGAGCTACCGCACCTGGGGCGGCTTCGACTGGATGACCGCCACCGTCGGCGGCCTGTGGGACAGCCTGCTCGCCGAGGGCAAGCCCTGGTGGATCACCGCCAACTCCGACTCCCACAACGTCTACGCCGACACCTCCGTGCGCGGCCCCAACGGCGACTTCAACGCCAACGGCCGCTACGCGGACCCGGTCTACGGCGGTGGGCTGAACCTCAAGGACGGCGACTTCTGGCCGGGGCAGTACTCCCGCACCCACGTCGGCGCCTCGTCCTTCGCCTACCAGGCGGTCATGGACGGCATCCGGGCCGGCCGCGTCTGGGTCGACCACGGCGGGCTGATCAGCGGGCTCGACGCCCAGGTCCGCTCCGGGTCCAAGGCCGTCACGCTCGGCGGCTCGCTGCTGGTGCGCCGCGGCAGCCAGGTCGACCTGGTCATCTCGATCAGCCTGGCCAACGGCCCCAACTGGTCGCAGTTCGTGCCGAAGCTGGCCCGGGTGGACGTCATCCAGGGCGCCGTCACCGGCCGGGTCTCCGACAAGGACGCCTTCGCCACCCCGGACACCAAGGTCGTGAAGTCCTTCGAGGTGAACAAGTCGACCGGTTCCGTCCGGCTGACGTACTCCCTCGGCCGGGTGGACACGCCGCTCTACGTGCGGCTGCGCGGCACCGACGGCAACCGCTCCGCCGTCGGCCTGAACGGTCCCGCGGTGGACCCGGCGGGCCCGGCCATCGACGTCGTCGGCGACGCCGACCCGTGGAAGGACCTGTGGTTCTACTCCAACCCGATGTGGGTCCTGCCCGCATGACGGCAGCCCATCACGTGACCGGCGTCCACTCCGTCATCGGGGTGGACGCCGGCACGGCGAGCCTGCGCGAGGCCGACCACCTGGTGCACCGCCTCGCGGACGCCCTCGCGCTCCCCGACGGCACCACGGCCTGCACCCATCTGATCCGCACCGCGGAACGGCGCGGGACGACCGTCTCGTTCGCCCTGCCCGACGCGGGAGCGGCGACGGCGGCCTGGCAGCGCCTGACCGAACTCGCCCGCACGGAGGCGGACTTCGGCGCCGTTCTCGGCGGCCTGACGCACGGCTCGGCCGCGTCGGCCGGCACGGCGGCACCGGGCGCCGCGGAACACGCCCGCCGCAGCGGCGGGCGGGCCGTGCTCTACCCCGGCGCGGACCGTCTCACCGGCACCGTCGTCCTGGCGG
>WRCZ01000013.1 GCA_009783685.1 Actinomycetes bacterium | reverse complement strand
GGAGGCCGTCCTCCGCCCCTCCCCACCCGACGCCGTCACGCTCCTCCTGGCCGCCCTCTCCGACGCACTGACGCACCGTCGGAGGTGGGCGGGCCAGGACGGGCACATCCCACCGACCAGTCCGCCTCATCCACCGCGTGGAGGCCGTCCTGCGCCCGACGCCGTCACGCTCCTCATGGCCACGCTCCCCGTGGCCGATCCGAAGCGCTGACGCACCCGCGGACGTGAGCGGGCCCCGGACGACGGGGCCGATCACGTGCGAGGCGAACCCGTCCAGCGACTCGCCCGGCCTGCCGGGCCACGCCAGGGCGGCCCGCAACCGCTCCAGGCCGTCGCCCGCGTCCGCGTCCCGCGTCTCGACCAGGCCGTCGGGTGTGGCACGCGACCGGTCAGCGCCCTGTGACCGATTCCGGGCGGGCAGGCGCGGTGTGGGCGGGCGCTCCCGCAGGCGCTGCGCCGGACGTTCCGGTCGTCGGTTCCGCTGCCGCGAGGTAGGCGTGCAGCGTTCGGGCGAGCAGCGGGCGAAGGCGGTGGGCGTCGGGGGCCAGGGCGGTGACCAGGGTGGCCGGGCCGCCGGCCAAGGGGGTGGCGACTGCCTGGACGGGATCGTCGGGGTCGGTGAGGAGGACGGGGAGGCCGTCCGCCATCTCGCCGCCCGCCAGGAGGAGTTGGCCCAGCGCACGGTGCCCGCCGAGGCCGGCGGGACCGTCCCAGCCGGGGGTGGCACCGGGGCCGAAGGACAGCTCCTGGTCGAGCAGCGGCCGGCCGTCGCGGCTCACGGTCAGGCGGGACCCGAGCGTACCCGGGGTCTCACCGTGCCGGCCGAGGATCTGCTCCTCGCGCAGCACAAGGCGGGCGCCGGGGGCGAGCCGGACGCGGGTCGTCATCCGCAGGTCGCTGCCGCGCGCGGCGATCACCGGTTCGGGTAGCCACGCCAGCTCGCCGCCCTCCTCCACCGTCAACCGCACGTCGTAGCGGGCGGGTTCGCCGCCTCGCCCGGGCAGCGCGAGCGTGGCGGCGGCCGAGCCGGCGGTGAGCCGTGCCCCGGCCTCGACCACGACGTCCACGCGCAGCAGGTCGCCGCCGAGCGGTGCGCTCATCGCCCCGACCAGCGTGACGGCCGCGCCGCGATGGTCGCCCCGGGTCCTGCGGACCGCGAGGGCGCCCTGCCCGGTGAGCAGCGGCAGCGCGGTGCCGCCCCGGCCGTCCGGCACCGCCCGGATCCGGACCGCACCGGTCGGCTGCGCGGCCGCGGCCTGCCGGGGCGCCTGCCCCGTCGCCGTGCTCACGCCCCTCCCGCCGATACGGCGGCGAGCCGGTCGCGGACCCACGCGGCGACCGGGGCGACGCCCTCGCCCCGGCCCACGGACGTGAACACCGTCGGCAGCTCCCCGCGCTGGGCGGCCGCGTCCCTGGCCATCCGGTCGAGGTCGGCGCCGACGTGCACCGCCAGGTCGACCTTGTTCACCACGAGCAGGTCGGACCTGGTGACGCCGGGACCGCCCTTGCGCGGGATGTCGTCGCCCCCGGCGACGTCGATGACGAAGATCTGCACGTCGACGAGCCCCTTGGAGAAGGTGGCGGTGAGGTTGTCCCCGCCGGACTCCAGCAGCACGAGGTCGAGCGGCCCGGTGCGCTCCTCCAGCTCCTCGACCGCTTCCAGGTTCGCCGAGATGTCGTCGCGGATCGCGGTGTGCGGGCAGGCGCCGGTCTCGACGGCGACGATCCGCTCGGGCGGGAGGACGGCGTTGCGGAGCAGGAAGTCGGCGTCCTCGCGGGTGTAGATGTCGTTGGTGACGACCCCGATCGCCAGCTCGTCGCGCAGCACCCGGCACAGCGCCGCCACCGTCGCGGTCTTGCCCGAGCCGACGGGCCCGCCGAGTCCGACCCGCAGCGCGCGCGACCCCGTGCCGGGCGCGGACAGGGCGTACCGCTCGGGGAAGACCTCGGGATGGTCCTGGTGCATGGTCGGCTCCTCGGCTGGCGGGGCGGACGGGACGGGGGAACGGGCACGGGTGGCGGGCACGGCGCGGCGGCTCCCCGGGACTCGGGGCGGACCGGTGTGCTGCCGCCGCCGCGGGCCGCCCCGCGCGACGTCATGACGCGAACAGCCGGGTCGGCCGGGCGGCATGGCGTTCGGCCGCGATGTCGAGCAGTGGCGCCGAGGCGGCCGGGAGCGCGCCGGTGCCGTCCGTGCGGGCGCGCTCCGCGGCGGCCGTCGCCGCGTCCGCGACCGCGTCGATCTCGGGTGCCAGCCGGGCGAGGACCGCGGTGGCCGCGAAGGGGTCGAGGCCGAGCAGCCGTACGGTGGCGGTGGCCGGGGACCCGGCCGTCTCGTACGCGGCGGCGCGCGCCGCGTCGATCGGGGCGAGACCGGCCGCGCGGGCGGCGACGCCGAGGACGACGGGCTGGTGGGCGCCGCGGGGGCGGGAGGCGGCGAGCAGGTCCAGCGCGGGCGCGGGCCAGGCGGCGCGGGCCGCCCGCAGCAGCTGGCGGCCGAGCCGGCGGGAGACCGCGCGCAGCACCGGTGAGGGGGTGCGGGCGTCCGCGGCCTCGTCCAGCACCAGCGGGTCGAGGCCGGCGGCCGCCGCCGCGGCCAGTGCGGCGGCGACCGGTCCAGTGGTGTGCAGCCGCCCGCGGCAGAAGGCCGCGAGGCCGGCCGCGTCGGTGATCCGGCCGTCCGCGACGGCCGCCTCCGCGCCGCCGGAGTGGGCGTGCCCGCCGGCCGGGAACCGCCCGTCGGCCAGCAGGAGCAGCGCCGCGCTCATCGCCGGGCCGCCATCAGAAGAGGAAGTACCGCTGGGTCATGGGCAGTTCCGCGGCCGGTGCCGGCTCGACGACCTCGCCGTCGATGCGGACGGTGAAGGTGTCGGGGTCGACCTCGACCCGGGGCAGCGCGTCGTTCTCCCGCATGTCGGCCTTGGTCACCGCGCGGGTGCTGCGGATCGCGGTGAACGGCTTGGCCAGTCCGAGGCGTTCGGGCAGTCCCGCGTCGAGGGCCGCGCTGGTCACGAAGTTCACCGAGTTGCGGGCCGGGGCGGCCCCGACGGCGCCGAACATCGGCCGTGGCAGCACGGGTTGCGGCGTGGGGATCGAGGCGTTCGCGTCGCCCATCTGCGCGTAGGCGATCTGCCCGCTCTTGAGGACGAGTTGCGGCTTGACGCCGAAGAACGCCGGGTCCCACAGCACGAGGTCGGCGAGCTTGCCCGGCTCGACGGAGCCGATCTCGCCGTCCATGCCCTGTGCGGCGGCCGGGTTGACGGTGTACTTCGCCACGTACCGCCGTGCGCGGTGGTTGTCGGCCCGGCCGTCGCCCGGCAGTGCCCCGCGCCGCCGCTTCATGACGTGCGCGGTCTGCCAGGTGCGCAGCGCGATCTCGCCGATCCGCCCCATGGCCTGGGAGTCGGAGCTGATGATGCTGATCGCGCCGAGGTCGTGCAGCACGTCCTCGGCGGCGATCGTGGACGGCCGGATCCGGGACTCGGCGAACGCCAGGTCCTCCGGGACGGCCGGGTTGAGATGATGGCAGACCATCAGCATGTCGAGGTGCTCCTCGACGGTGTTGACGGTGTGCGGGCGCGTCGGGTCGGTGGACGACGGCAGCACGTGCGGCCGCCCGACGACGGTGATGATGTCCGGTGCGTGGCCGCCGCCGGCGCCTTCGGTGTGGTAGGCGTGGACGCCTCGTCCGGCGATGGCGGCGAGGGTGTCCTCGACGAACCCCGCCTCGTTCAGCGTGTCGGTGTGCAGGGCGAGTTGGGCGCCGGTCTCCTCGCAGACGCCCAGGCACGCGTCGATCGCGGCGGGCGTGGCCCCCCAGTCCTCGTGGATCTTGAATCCGACCGCGCCCGCCACCAACTGGGCATGCAGGGCCTGCGGGTTGACGGTGCTGCCCTTGCCGAGCAGCCCGATGTTGACCGGTGAGGCGTCCAGGGCGGCGAACATCGCCGCCAGGTGCCATCCGCCCGGCGTGACGGTGGTGGCCCTGGTGCCCTCGGCGGGCCCCGTACCGCCCCCGACGAGCGTGGTGACGCCCGCGGCCAGCGCCTGGTGGACCAGGGTCGGGGTGATGAAGTGGACGTGCGCGTCGACGGTTCCGGCGGTGAGGATCCTGCCGTTGCCCGCGATCACCTCCGTCTCCGGCCCGATCACCAGGTCCGGGTGGACGCCGTCCATGGTCTCGGGGTTCCCGGCCTTGCCGAGCGCGGTGATCCGGCCGTCGCGGATGCCGAGGTCGGCCTTCACCACGCCCCAGTGGTCCAGCACCACCGCACCGGTGATGACGGTGTCGGGCGCGCCCTCGGCGCGGGTCGCGCGGCCCTGTCCCATGGATTCCCGGATGACCTTGCCGCCGCCGAACACGGCCTCGTCACCGGCGAGTCCGGGCCCGCCGGCGAGGTCGCGTTCGACCTCGACGAGCAGGTCGGTGTCGGCGAGCCGGATCCGGTCGCCGGTGGTGGGCCCGTACAGGCCGGCGTATACGGCGCGGGAGAGGTCAGGCATCGAGCGCGCCCCCGGTCTCGCCGCGCAGTCCCGCCACGACGCGGGCGCCCGCCACCGGCACCAGTTCGACGTCGACCGGGATGCCGGGCTCGAACCGCACCGCGGTGCCCGCGGGGATGGCCAGCCGCAGGCCGCGGGCCGCGGCGCGGTCGAAGCGCAGCCCGGGGTTGGCCTCCGCGAAGTGGTAGTGGGAGCCGATCTGCACGGGCCGGTCGGCGGCGTTGACCACCGTGAGCCGGGTGACCGGCCGTCCGGTGTTCAGGGGCACGGGTCCTTCGCCGTACAGGATCTCGCCGGGGATCACGCCGCCCCCTCAGACGATCGGCTCGTGCACGGTCACCAGCTTGGTGCCGTCGGGGAAGGTGGCCTCGACCTGCACGTCGTGGACCATCTCGGGGATGCCGTCCATGACGTCGGCGCGGGTCAGCACGGTGCGGCCGGACGCCATCAACTCCGCGACGGTCCGCCCGTCCCGGGCCCCCTCCAGGACGTGCGCGGTGATCAGCGCGATCGCCTCGGGGTGGTTGAGCCGCAGCCCGCGGGCGCGCCGCCGTCCGGCCACATCGGCCGCCACATGGATCAGCAGCCGTTCCTGCTCATGGGGGGTCAACTGCACAGCCGCACCTCGCCGTCCTCGGATCCCGCGACCGTAGGGCGGCCGTGGTTCGGGGCGGTTTCCGGCGTGTGTAGCGGCTGTTACGGACGGTGGTCCCCGGCTGACGGTCCGCGGTGCTCGGCGGCGATGCCGAACCTGCGCCGTTCGCCCGTGGCGGACGCGCGGCTGCCGACGGTCGACACGGTGCTGATCACCTGCTCCTCCGCGGGCGCGTCGAGATCGCGGAGTCGCTGCAGGTCAGCGGCCGACACCAGGGCGACCAGGGGTTTGCCGTGGCGGGTCAGCACCACCTGCTCACCGCCGTAGACGACGCGGTTGATGAGGTCGGCGAGCTCGGCACGCGCTTGTGTCACCGGGACGTCATGGGTCATGCTCCCCATCATAACGGGACGTACGTCCTGTACATTTTTTACAGACGGAGGTGCACGCGATGTTCCGACCCACCGCCCGCTACGTGCTGCCGGAGTTCACCGAGCGCAGCAGCAACGGTGTACGCACCATGGATCCGTACTCCAAGCTGCTCCAGGAGCGGATCGTTTTCCTCGGCACCCAGATCGACGACACCTCGGCGAACGACGTGATGGCCCAGCTCATCCACCTGGAGAGCTCCGCGCCCGAGCAGGACATCCACCTGTACGTCAACTCGCCGGGCGGGTCCTTCTCCGCGATGACCGCGATCTACGACACGATGCAGTTCGTCACCTGCGACGTGGCGACCGTCTGCATCGGCCAGGCGGCGTCGGCCGCGGCGGTGCTGCTCGCGGCCGGAGCGCCGGGCAAGCGGATGATCACCCCCGGTGCGCGGATCCTGATCCACCAGCCGTCGCTGAGCGAGGCGATCCAGGGCGACACGTCCGACCTGGAGATCCAGGCCAAGGAACTCCTCCGCACCCGCGAGCAGTTGGAGACGCTGCTGGTCCGGCACACCGGCCAGGACGCGGAGCGCATCACGGCCGACATCGAGCGCGACAAGGTGTTCGACGCCGAATCGGCCGTCGCCTACGGCCTGGTGGATCGGCTGACCACCAGCAGGAAGTCCAACACCACCCCGTACGGCCTGCGGTGACCCGACGTGGTGCCGGAACTGCCACCCCTGCCCGCGCTCACCCGTTCCGAGGGTGAACTGGTCGACTGCTACCTGGAGGTCGTCGATCTGCTGGGGAAGATCAACCCCAGCCGCACGACGGACACTTACCGTGCGCTGCGGGCCGCGCAGGCACTGGTGGGGCGGGCCGCGGAACTGAAGGAAGCGCTGACCACCATGCACATGCGCGGCGAGACCGAACTCCATCACGCCACGCTGGGCCGGGCGCTGCGGGTGCTGGACGGTGAACGCCGGTCCGCACTGGCCACGGTGACGCCGGATCCGGGAGTGCCACCGTCGCACTGACACGCCGAGACCCGGCCCGATGACGGCCGTTCGGCCCCGACACGCCCGACACGGTGACGGATTCGCTCAGTCCATTGGGCGTATCGGACAGGGTTTGTCAATTCGGTGCTGAATTGCGCATGTCGGCTGGACCTGCCGACAAGTCGCTTCATCGGGCCAGGTCAGCGCGGCGGACGCGGCGTCAGCGGACGTGCTCCGGCGCCGCGTTCACTCGGATAGGTGAAATGTGACGAGGCTCACATAGCGCGTTTTCAGTCACACATCGCACCGTTTCGTGCGTAACCATCCGTGGTGACGACAAGCCCCCGTCGCCGTGACGGGGCGGTCCGTGCGGACGCCCAATCCTGCCGCCGCGCGGATGCCAGGTCGACACGAGTGCACGCGGCAGGAGCGGAGGACCCAGCACGACGGGGCAGGACCGGATCTGATCCGGACCGCCTCTTGGGGTGAAGCCGCTGGTCAGCGGCCGGGCATTCTTCGCCTGCTCGAACCCGACAGGTCATCCTTCGCAGGCTGACGACGAAGGGTTGCGCATGCTCGCGCTCCACCACATGAACGCCCATCCCGTGTCCGCACGGCTGTCCCGTTTCGGGGCGGCGTCCGTGCTCACCGCGGCGGCCGTCGCCGCACCCGCCCTGATCCCCGGTGCCCTCCCGTCCGCACAGGCCGCCACCCTGTCCACCCGGGCCCTGGACATCGCCGCCTCGAAGCAGGGCGCCCCGTACCAGTGGGGGGCGACCGGCCCCTACCGGTTCGACTGCTCGGGGCTGACCCAGTACTCGTTCAAGCGTGCGGGCAAGACGCTGCCCCGCACCGCCGCCGCCCAGTACAACAGCACCCGGCACATCAGCGCCTCCGCGCGCCGCGCCGGTGACCTGGTGTTCTTCCACGCCGGCTCCTCGGCCTCGTCGGTGTACCACGTCGGCATCTACGCCGGCGACGGCCGCATCTGGCACGCGCCGAGGACCGGTGCGTCGGTCCGCCTGGAGCGGATCTGGACCAGCCGCGTCTGGTACGGCCGCGTCAGGTGAGCAGATCCGGCTCCCTGGGGCCAGGACCGCTCGACGGCCTGCTCGCCTTCCTCCTCGGCGGCCGCCCCGGCGTCTTCCCGGACGTCGCGGCGCGCCACACGTCCGCAGGCGGCACGGCGTCCACGGCCGCGGACGGTTCCTGCGGCGGGCCCGCCGTCATACCGCCGGCGCCCGGCCCCAACCGCGGGCCACCCGCCAGCAGGCCACCGCACCGCAGGCGGCGCCGACGGCGAGCAGCACGGCAGCACCCCGGAGGGTGGGACCCGTGTCGCCCGCCGCGGCGTGCCTCAGGGTCTGCGCCGCCCAGTACCCTGGAGAGGCCGGGCTGACCGCGCGCAGCCACCCCGGCAGCATGTCCAGCGGGACCAGGGCGCCGCCGAGGGTGGTCAGGAACAGCGCGCCGATGTCGAACGCGGCGGTCAACTGGCCGTAGCTGCGCACCAGCACGCCGGCCGCGGTCCCCAGGCCCAGCAGCGCCAGCCCCCAGGCGCCGCAGGCGACCACCAGCAGTCCCGGCGCGGCCACCGGCATCCCGAACGCCACGACGCCGAAGCCGAGCACCACGGCCTGCTGCACCATGAGCACGCCCAGGACCGGGACGGCCTTGCCCACGAGGAGTTCCACCGGCCGTACCGGGGTGGCCCGCAGCCGGTCCCAGGTCCGCCACATGCGCTCGGACAGGATCGAGCCGCCGACGATGGACAGGGCCAGCAGCGAGAACGTCACCAGCGACCCGACCACGGCCTGGGCGGTCCCGCCCGGCCCCTGCGCCTGCTCGTAGAGCGGCCGCAGGGCCGTCAGCAGGATGAGGGGCATCACCATCCGCCCGGCGAGCGGCCCTGGTTCGTGCAGCAGCACGGTCGTGTTGTGCCGGATCAGGACGCCGGTGCGGTGCAGGGCGTCGCGGGTGCGGCCGGGCTCGGACAGCCGGCCGGATCCCGGCGCGCCGCCGGCCGCCACGGTTCCGCCCGGTCGGACGTCGAGGTGCATCTGAGGCTCCTTCAGTTGTGCGCGCGTCACGGGGAGTCGGGTGGGACCGCGGCGGACCGGCGGATCGGCGCGGCTTTTCGCCGCGCGCCGCCGCTCCCCCGCGATGCGGGCCTGCGGCCCGGGAGCAGGCCGGAGAGGGGGCCGGTCAGGCCACCCGGGCCGCAGCGCCGGCGGCCCCTGCGCCGGATGTCTCCGCGCCGGCAGCGCTCTCCGCGCCCTCCGCGGCCAGCGACCGGTACAGGTCGTCCAGGTCGGGGCGGCGCACGTCGACGCTGACCGGGGCGCAGCCCGCGGCGAGCAGTTCGGCGAGGTCCGCCGGCGGGTTGCGGGTGGCGATCCGCAGCGCGTGCGGCCCCTCCTCACGGGTGCGGCGGTTCAGCTCCGGCGGCAGCGCCGGACGCGGCCCCGCCGGATCCAGGCTGAGCCGGATCTCCCCCGGAAGGTCGGCGGTGAGCCCCGCGCGGTCTCCCCTGGCCACCACCCGGCCACGCCTGGCGACCGCCAACGTGGCGTCCAGGTCGACCAGTTCGGGCAGGTAGTGGGTGGTGTAGAGGACGGCCGCCCCGGCGGCGGCGCGGGCCCGCACCGCGGCCAGCAGCGCCTGCCGCGTCTCGGGGTCGGCGCCCGCCGTCGGCTCGTCGAGCAGCAGGACGCGCGGCGTGGCGACCATGGCGGCCGCGGCCTGGGCGCGCCGCCGCTGGCCGCCGGAGAGCACGGCGCACCGGCGGTCCAGCACCTCCCCGAGCATCAGTTCCTCCGCCACGGTCTCGACCGACCGCCGGCCGGCGGCCCGGCGCAGGCCCGCGAGCCCGGCGAAGAGCTGCAGGTGCTCGCGGACGGTGACGGTCGGGTAGAGGGCGAGTTCCTGCGGCGCCACGCCGAGCAGGGCCCGTGCGGCGCGCGGGTGTTCGCGGGCGTCGACGCCGCAGACCCGCACGCTCCCCGCCTCGGGCCTGATCAGCCCGGTGACGACCTCGACGAACGTGGACTTGCCGGCGCCGTTGTGCCCGATCAGCCCGGTGATCTCGCCGGAGCCCACCTCCAGGCTGAAGCCGTCCAGCGCCCGGCGCTCGCCGTAGCGCATCACCAACCCCTCGGCCGAGAGCATCGGCCACCACCCCCAGAAAGTTGATCTACACCGTATAGATCTACAGTGTAGAGGCATGAGCGGGAAACGGGAAGAGATTCTGGACGCCGCCGTGGCGATCGCCGACGAGCGCGGCCTCGCCGGGGTGTCCATGCGGTCGGTCGCGCAGGCCGTCGGCGTCACACCCATGGCGCTGTATCCGCACGTCGGGGACAAGGCCGGGCTGCTCGACGCGATGCTCGGCCGGCTGCTCGGCATGGTCTTCCGGACGGCGCCGGCACTGGCCGACGTCTCCGACTGGCGGGACCGCGTGCGGTTGTTCGCGCACACCGCGCGCACGCTGGCGAAGGGGCACCCCTGGGTGACCGGGCTGCTGTTCTCCCGTCCCGCCGTGACGCCCGACGCGGTGACCACCGTCGACCTGCTCTATCTGGCGCTGCTGGACGCGGGCGTGCCCAAGTCCCACGTACCGCGCCTGGAGCGGCTGGTGAGCACGTACATGCTCGGCTGGATCGCGTCCGAGGCCGGTGGCAGGTTCGGGTCCGGCGCCCTCGACCCGCGGGGGCGCCGCGGCCAGCTCCCCGACGGCGCGCTGGAGGGACACGACGCGGTCATGCCGTGGCTGGCCCAACCGGTCGACTGGGACGCCGAGTTCGACCGGGACCTCGACGACCTGGTGACGATGATCGAGACTCTGGCGGCGAAGGGGCAGGAATGACGTCCGATACCTCCACCGGCCTGGCGGACATACTCGCGCGCGCCGCTCGCGGCGCGTTCCCTCCGCCCGACGGCTCCGTGACCTTCCTCCCCCAGCCCTCGGAGCGGGACGCGGGAGTGATCGCCTTCACCGCGCACACCGTGGTGTTCACCGACGCCGACCACGCGGAACTGGCGGCGCTGCTGCCGCCGGACGACCTCGGCGCCCCGCTGTGCCCGCCGTTCCTGTCGGAACTCACCGCGCGCACCGGGCGCGGCGTCGTCAATGTCGACCTGCTGACCGTGGCCGATCCGCTGCCGGGGCCGCCGCCCCTCGACCTGCGCGAGACGAAGGACCGCGGGCACCCGCGCATCGTCCGCGCCCTGCGGCACCGCGACGAGGTGCGCGCGTGGACGGTGCCCGGCGGCACGCTGGTGATCGGGCGGGGGGTGGCCGGCCGCTGGGAGACCGCGTTGGAGGTGGACCCGGCCGCCCGCGGCAGGGGCCTGGGCCGGATGCTCGCCCGCGCGGCCCGGCATCTGGTGCCCGCCGGCGCGCCACTGTGGGCGCAGGTCGCGCCCGGAAACGCGGCCAGCGTACGGGCGTTGCTGTCGGCCGGCTTCACACCCGTGGGCGCGGAGGCGCTGCTGGCGCGTCCGCACGGCGCGGCGGTGCGTCCGCACGGCGCGGCACGGACACCGGACTGACCGGACGCCGTGCGGCGGCCCGGCGTCAGGCCACGGTGACGGCCCAAGGGATCGTGATCCAGACCGTCTTGCCGCCGTCCGCGGTCGGCGTCACCTCGAGCCGGCCGCCGGACTCCAGGGTGAGGTGACGCACGATCACCATGCCCCGGCCGTTGTCCTGCTGGACGGCGGCCGGCTGCCGCTGGGGGCGGCGCGGGTGGCTGTCGGTGACGCCGATGTACAGCTGCTCGGAGCGTTCCAGGCGGACGTCGACGGTGAAGGTCGGCGAGAGCCCGGACGTGTGCAGCACCGCGTTGGTGGCGAGCTCCGAGACGATCAGCCGCACCGCGTCCGCCGCTTCGTCGCCCGGTGGCATGCCCCAGTCGGCGAGGAGGCCGCAGACGTAGCGGCGGGCCGTCGTGACCGACGCCGGGTCGCTCGGCAGCGTGACGGATGCTTCCTGAAGATCTGCCATGGCGCCGCCGTTCCCTTTCCCGCCCTGACCTGCCTCCGACGCGGGGCCCGGGGCCGCGCGGCGGGCAGGCCGCCTCCACGACGCGACGGGTTCGCGCCAGAGTGACACCAATCGTGCCGCTCCTCCGGTCGCTCCACAGCTGTCTGCATATATCTGTCGCTCGAACCAGTGAACCCTGCTACCCGGATGCGCCCGTGGTGGGCAGACTGGACAGACGCATGCCGCCCCGCGGACAGCCTGGAGTGCAGGAGGCGCGAGACCCCATGGAACGAGTTCCGGCCGTGCGCCGGCGGCGTCTCGGCGAGGAGTTGCGACGGCTGCGCGACCTCTCGGGCCTCACGAGCGGCGAGGCCGCGCTGCGGGCCGGCTGGCACCAGTCGAAGGTCAGCCGCATCGAGACCGGCCGCAGCACCGTCACCGTCGCGGACGTCGGCGTGCTGCTCGACGTCTACGCGGTGCGCGACCGGCGGGTGCGGGACCTGCTGACGATGCTCGCCGGGCGGGCCCACCGGCGCGGCTGGTGGCACGAGTTCCGCGACGTACTCCCCGTGGAGTACCGGGACTTCATCACCCTGGAGACCGGTGCGGGCCGGATCCTGTCGATGGAGAACAGCGTGGTGCCCGGGCTGCTGCAGACCCCCGCCTACGCCCGCGCGCTGACCGCGGGGGTGATGCCGCAGCTCGCCGCGGACGAGGTCGCCGCGCTGGCGGAGGTGCGCACGGCACGGCAGTCGGTGCTGCGGCAGGACCCGCCGCCGCGGCTCGAAGCAGTGCTGGACGAGGCCGTGTTGCGGCGGGACGTGGGCGGCCCGGAGGTGATGGACGGTCAGCTGGCGCACCTGGAGGAGGCCGCCCGGCTGCCCCATGTCCGGTTGCGGGTGGTGCCGTTCGGCGCCGGCGGGCACCCGGGCGTGACCAACTCCTTCGTCATCTTCGAGTTTCCGCAGATGCCCGAACTCGATGTTGTGGTGGTCGACCATCTGACCGGTAGTCTCCACGTCGATCGCACAGAGGACGTCGCGGCCTACACCGCGGCGTTCACCGGCCTGCGCGCCCGTGCGCTTCCATGCGAGGAGTCCGCGGCCCTGATCGCCGGGATCCGCGCCGGGTCGGCACGGTAGCGCTCCCGCATCGAGGAGGCATCATGACGACCGCCGGTCTGACGTGGCGGCGCAGCAGTCACAGCACCGCGGCCAACAACTGCGTGGAGACCGCCCTGCTGGATCCCGGGCGGCTCGCCGTCCGTGACTCCAAGGACCCGCAGGGCCCTGCGCTGCAGTTCACGGCGGACGCCTGGACGGACTTCGTACGGGCGCTGTCGGGCGGATCGGGTGCGGCGGGCGGCCTGCGCCCGCGCTGAGCACCCGTCCCGCCCGGTACGGGACGGCGGCGCCGCGCGCGACATCCAGCCGCGCGGCGCCGCCCGTGCGACCGGGCGGCGGCGCACGGCCCGCCGCTCAACCGCGCGGCGCCGTACGGACGATGACGGCGACCGCGCGGTCCACCTCGGCGTCGGTCAGGTCGCAGCGCGCCGTCAGCCGCAGCCGCGAGATGCCGTCGGGGACGGACGGCGGCCGGAAGCAGCCGACGGCCAGGCCCTCCTCGCGGCAGCGCGCGGCCCACGCGACGGCGTCCTCGGGCGAGGGCGCGCGCACCGACACCACGCAGGCGTCGGGTGCCGTCGCGTCGAGCCCGGCCGCGACGAGCCTGCGGTGGAAGTCGCGCGCGACGGCCCGCGCCCGCCCCGCACGTTCCGGTTCCCGCCGCAGGACCCGCAGCGCCCCGAGGGCGGCACCCGCGGCGGCCGGGGCCAGCCCGGTGTCGAAGATGAACGTGCGGGCCGCGTTGACCAGGTGCTCGATGACGGCGGCCGGCCCCAGCACCACGCCGCCCTGAGCGCCCAGCGACTTGGAGAGCGTCGCCGTGCCCACCACGTCGGGCGCCCCGGCCAGGCCCGCCGCGTGCAGCGCGCCGCGGCCGCCGTCGCCGAGGACGCCGAGCCCGTGCGCGTCGTCGACCAGCAGCCCTGCCCCGAACTCCCGGCAGACGGCCGCCAGTTCGCCGAGCGGCGCGGCATCCCCGTCCACCGAGAACACCGAGTCGCTCACCACGAGCGCGGGGCCGTCGTGGCCGGACAGGGCCTTGCGCACCGCGTCGGGATCGGCGTGCGGGACGACCTCGGTGGCCGCCCGGGACAGCCGGCAACCGTCGATCAAGGAGGCGTGGTTGGCCGCGTCGGAGACCAGCAGCCCGCCGCCGGCGGTGAGCGCGGTGACCGCGGCCAGGTTCGCGGCGTACCCGGAGGCGAAGACCAGGGCGGCCTCGGCCCCGGTGAAGTCGGCGAGCTCCGCCTCCAGTTCGGCGTGCAGGGCGGTGCTGCCGGTGACCAGGCGGGAGCCGGTGGAGCCGGCCCCCCAGCGCAGGCACGCCTCGGCGCCGGCGCGCGTCACCTCGGGGTGCCGGGTGAGGCCCAGGTAGTCGTTGCCGGCCAGGTCCAGGAGTGCCGAGTCCGCGCCGCGCGGGCGCAGTTGGCGGCGCAGCCCGGCGCGGCGGCGGACCGCGTCCTGCTCGGTGAGCCAGGCGAAGGGGCCGGGCCCGGATCGGTGCGCGGCCGGCGGCGTGCTGTTCACGGCGGTCCCTCGGGTCGGTGGGCGGCGGTCGGAGTCGGTTGCGGCTCGGGGCGAATGCTTCGGTGCGCCGGCTTCGGTGCCGGCCTCGGTGCCGGCTTCGGTGTTGCTGCTGCGGGAGGGCGGACGGCGGCCCCGAGCGCCGCCGCTCGCCCGGTGGCGGTCGGCGGGCCGCGGCCGTTCGGCCGTGGCCGGTCGCTGCCGCCGGTGGCAGTGCCCGGTGCGCGCCGGAGCGCCCTGAAGCAACGTACTGGCTGGCGACACCTCTACAGGGTGTGGTGATGCACACACCCGCGGCCACCGGTCTTGTGCGGTCCGCCATTGGCCCGGGGTGCCCGGATGGGACAGGATCGCCGGTATGGATCTGCTGACCACTCTCGTGGACAAGGGGCTGCGACGCGAGCTGCCCACCAGGGACGAGGCGCTCGCCGTCCTGGCGACCCCCGACGACGAACTGCTCGACGTGGTGGCCGCGGCGGGCCGCGTGCGCCGCCAGTGGTTCGGGCGCCGGGTCAAGCTGAACTACCTGGTGAACCTCAAGTCGGGGCTGTGCCCCGAGGACTGCTCGTACTGCTCCCAGCGGCTCGGCTCGACGGCGGGCATCCTCAAGTACACCTGGCTGAAGCCGGACGAGGCGGCCGCCGCCGCGAGCGCCGGCGTGTCCGGCGGCGCCAAGCGGGTCTGCCTGGTGGCCAGCGGACGCGGGCCCACCGACCGGGACGTGGACCGGGTCTCGCAGACCATCGCGGCGATCAAGGAGCAGAACGAGGACGTCGAGGTGTGCGCGTGCCTCGGCCTGCTCTCCGGCGGCCAGGCCGAGCGGCTGCGGGCGGCCGGCGCGGACGCGTACAACCACAACCTGAACACGTCCGAGGGAACTTACGGGGACATCACCACCACCCACACGTACGCCGATCGGGTGGACACGGTGCAGCAGGCTCAGGCCGCCGGGCTGTCGGCGTGCTCGGGGCTGATCGCTGGCATGGGCGAGACCGACGCGGACCTGGTGGACGTGGTGTTCAGCCTGCGCGCGCTCGACCCCGACTCGGTACCGGTGAACTTCCTGATCCCGTTCGAGGGCACGCCGCTGGCCAAGGAGTGGAACCTCACGCCGCAACGCTGCCTGCGGATCCTGGCGATGGTGCGGTTCGTCTGCCCCGACGTGGAGGTCCGGCTCGCCGGCGGCCGCGAGGTGCACCTGCGCACGCTGCAGCCGCTGGCACTTCACCTGGCCAACTCCATCTTCCTCGGCGACTACCTGACGAGCGAGGGCCAGGCCGGGCAGGCCGACCTCGACATGATCGCCGACGCCGGCTTCGAGGTGGAGGGCGCGGGCACCACCACGCTCCCCCGCCACCGGGCCGACGCCGCCGGCTGCGGCTCCCCCGCCGGTTCCTGCGGCACGCACGACGGTTCCCCGGAGGCGCACGAGGGCGGGTGCGGCGCGCACGAGGGGGGCTGCGGTACGTGCGCGGAGCCGGCCGCCGCGTCCGCCTCCTCGGCGTCCGCGCCGGAAGCGCCGGTCGAGCCGGTGGACCCGGTGGAGCCCGCCGCCGTCCCCGCCGCGGCACCGGCCGGCACGGCACGCACCGACCTGGTCGCCGTGCGACGGCGCGGTGCCGGCACGGACCTCCCGCCCAATGCCTGATCCGCGCACCGAACCGGCCGGCGGCACCCGGCCCCTCACGCCCGAGGCCCTGCTCGACCTGGACCGGCAGCACGTCTGGCACCCGTACGGTCCGATGCCCGGCCGCCAGGAGCCGCTGGTCGTCGACTCGGCCTCGGGGGTGCGGCTGCGGCTGGCCGCACCCGCCGAGGGGCAGCACGAGCTGGTGGACGGCATGTCGTCCTGGTGGTCGGCCATCCACGGCTACCGCCACCCCGTACTCGACGCGGCAGCCCGCGACCAGCTCGACCGGATGAGCCATGTGATGTTCGGCGGGCTCACGCACGAGCCCGCGGTCCGGCTCGCCGCCCGCCTGGTGGAGATCACGCCCGAGCCGCTGCAGCACGTCTTCCTGGCCGACTCCGGCTCGGTGTCGGTCGAGGTCGCCCTCAAGATGTGCCTGCAGTACTGGCGTTCGCTGGGCCGGCCGGAGAAGCACCGCCTGCTGACCTGGCGCGGCGGGTACCACGGCGACACCTGGCAGCCGATGGCGGTGTGCGACCCGGACGGCGGGATGCACCACCTGTGGTCGGGGCTGCTGCCCCGCCAGGTCTTCGCCGACAGCCCGCCGCCGGGCTTCGACGCCGAGCCGGACCCGGCCTACGCGGCGCATCTGAGCGAGCTGATCGCGCGTCACGCCCACGAGCTGGCGGCGGTCGTCGTGGAGCCGGTCGTGCAGGGCGCGGGCGGCATGTCCTTCCACTCCCCCGCGTATCTGCGGGTGCTGCGGGAGGCGTGCGACGCGCACGACGTGCTGCTGGTCCTCGACGAGATCGCCACCGGCTTCGGCCGCACCGGGCGGCTGTTCGCCGCCGAGCACGCCGGTGTCGCACCGGACGTGATGTGCGTGGGGAAGGCGCTGACCGGCGGCTATCTGACGATGGCGGCCGCCCTGTGCACGTCCCGGGTCGCCGAGGGCATCTCGCGCGGCGAGGTCCCGGTGCTGGCCCACGGCCCCACCTTCATGGGCAACCCGCTGGCCGCCGCGGTCGCCTGCGCCTCCGTCGACCTGCTGCTCGGCCAGGACTGGCCGCTGGAGATCAAGCGGATCGAGACCGGCCTGCGCGAGGGCCTGGCGGACGCGGCCGGGCTGCCGGGCGTCCGCGACGTGCGGGTGCTCGGCGCGATCGGTGTCGTGCAGCTGGACCGTCCCGTCGACATGGCGGCGGCCACCCGTGCCGCGGTCCGGGCGGGCGTCTGGCTCCGACCGTTCCGCGACCTGATCTATACGATGCCGCCCTATGTCACCTCCGACGCCGACGTGGCGCGCATCTGCGCGGCCGTCCGCGCCGCCGCGCAGGCGGGTTGAGGATCCGCCCCGGCGGGGCGAGGACGTCCGAGGAACTTCGAGGAGAGGAGAGACCCATGGCCATCGTGGTCGTCACCGGGACCGGGACCGAGGTGGGCAAGACCGTGGCGACGGCGGCCGTGGCGGCGGCGTCGCTCGCCCAGGGGCTGAGCGTCGCCGTACTCAAGCCCGCGCAGACAGGCGTGGCGGAGGACGAGCCCGGCGACGCGGCCGAGGTGGCCCGGCTGGCCGGCGCGGTGACGGCGGTCGAACTCGCGCGCTACCCGGAGCCGCTGGCGCCCGCGACGGCGGCCGCCAGGGCGGGGCTGCCGCCGATCGGGCCGACCGACATCGCCGAGGCCGCCGCCAAGCTGTCCGCCGTGCACGACGTGGTGCTGGTCGAGGGCGCGGGCGGACTGCTCGTGCGGTACGACCAGGAGGGCTCGACGCTGGCCGACGCGGCGGCGCTGATGCACGCCGGCGTGCTGCTGGTCGCCCCGGCGGGACTCGGCACCCTGAACGCGACCGCGCTGACCGCGGAGGCACTGCGGGCGCGCAAGCTCCCCTGCCTGGGTCTGATCATCGGCAGCTGGCCCGCGGAACCCGACCTCGCCGAGCGGTGCAACATCGCCGACCTGCCGGTCGCGGCGTCCGCGCCGCTGCTGGGCGCGCTCCCGGAGAAGGCGGGCACCCGGGAGCCCGAGGCGTTCCGCACGTCGGCGCCGGACTGGCTGGCCCCGCAGCTCGGCGGTCTCTGGGACGCGGAGGCGTTCTCCCGCGTGTACGCGCCGACGCCGCGCGCCTCCTGAGACGCCCGCGCCGGCTCGCCGGTACCAGCGCCGTGCGGCCAGCGCGGGCCGCCCGTGTCGGCCGCGGGCCGGCGCTGGTGCCGGACCGCCAGGGACCACCAGGAGCACCAGGAACCGTCGCGTCGCCCGGACCGGACCAGCCCGCCCGGGCCCACCCGCGTCAGCGGGTCAGTGCGTCCAGCCGCGCAGCTCCTCCGCGATCCGGTCCACGCCGGCGTGACCGTCCTTCACCAGCCGGGCCAGGTCCCGTACCTGCTCCGGGGTGGTGCTGACCTTGAGGCCGCCGGCCACCAGGTAGGCGTAGGCGACGGCGGTCGCGAACAGCGCGTTGGAGCGTTCGAGCGCCGGGACGTGCACCAGCAGCTGCAGCAGCGCGGCGGCCCGCGCGGGCGCGTCGCCGTAGACGGGGCGGCCGAAGATCTCGGCTTCGTGCCTGCTGACCGCGGCCACCAGCGCGCCCCAGTCGGTGACCTGCGGGTCCCCCGGGGTGTTGTGCTCGGCCACCATCAGCAGCCAGGCCAGGTCGATCCTGAGCGTCAACGGGTGCCGTCTTCCCTGGCCTCGAACTCCTCGGCGAAGACCGCCTCGTACTTCTTCATGAACTCCGCCGCGGCCTGGACGAACGCGCGGCCGTTCTCCCCCTCGTCCTGCCGGACGAGTTCCTCGATGTAGCGGTTCACGCTGATGCCGCGCTGCGAGGCGCGTTCCCGCGCCGTCTCGGCCGTGGCTTCGTCCACCCTCACGTTCAACTGGGTCTTCGCCATACGACAAAGCTAGCGCCGTAGCGCTAGTAGCGGCAAGGGCGGGCGTCTCGGATCGCGGAAATGTCCGAGCGGGCTCCGCCGGCCCTGATGGGATGCGGGGCATGAGCGATCTCCACATCCGCCCGGCCGCCCTCGCCGACGTCCCGGCCGTCCTGGCGTTCTGGCAGGTGGCCGCCGAGGGCACCAGCATCAGCGACGACGAGGCCGGGGTCGCCCGGCTGATCGCCCGCGACCCGCAGGCGCTGCTGCTGGCCGAGCGGGACGGCACGCTGGTCGGCAGCGTCATCGCCGGCTTCGACGGGTGGCGCTGCCACCTCTACCGGCTCGCGGTGCACCCGGAGGCCCGCCGGCAGGGCGTCGCCCGGTCCCTGCTCGACGCGGCGGAGCAGCGGTTCGCGGCGCTCGGCGGCCGGCGCGGCGACGCGATGGTGCTGGAGCGCAACGAGCGCGCGCAGCACGCCTGGCAGGCCGCCGGGTACGCCCGCGAGGAGCAGTGGCGGCGCTGGACCAAGCCGCTGGCGGCCGGCTGACGCGGGCGCGGGCCGGGCAGGCCGCGGGTGCGCTGCGGGCGCCGCGGCCCCGCGGTCGTGCGTCCCGGGCGGACTTGGCCGATCATGGGACCGAGGTGTCCCGATGACCGAAGCGCTCCTGCTGGTGCCGGCCCTGCTGCTCACCTTCGCCTCCGGCGTGTTCGTCGCGGCGGAGTTCTCGCTGACCACGGTCGACCGCGGTGACCTGGAACGGGCCGCGCGGCGCGGGGAGCGCGGCGCCTCGTCCGCGCTGGCGGCCGTGCGCACGCTGACCGTCCAGCTGTCGGGTGCCCAGCTCGGCATCACCGCCGCCGGCCTGATCATCGGCATGCTCGCCCGCTCCTCGATCGCCGAACTGCTGCGCGGGCCGCTGCGCGCGGCCGGGCTGCCGGCCTCCGGCGCGTCGTCCCTGGCCCTGGTGCTGGGGACGGCGCTGTCCACGGTGGTGCTGATGGTCGTCGGGGAGCTGGTGCCGAAGAACTGGGCGATCGCCCGGCCGCTGCCGGTGGCCAAGGCCGTCGCGCCGCCGCAGCGGGCGTTCACCACCGCGTTCGGCCTGCTGATCCGCCATCTGAACAACACCGCCAACCGGGTGCTGCGCTGGATGGGCCTGGAGCCGATCGAGGAGCTGGCGTCCGCCCGCGGGCCCAAGGAGCTGGTCGCGCTGGCCCGGCACTCGGCGAAGGAGGGTGCCCTGGAGCCGGACACGGCCGAGCTGTTCGTGCGCACCCTGACGCTCGGCGACCTGACCGCGGAGAACGTGATGACGCCCCGCGTGCAGGTGACCGCGCTGGAGGCGCAGGCGACCGCGGAGGACGTGGCCAACGCCACGCGGGCCACCGGCCTGTCCCGGTTCCCGGTCTACCGGGAGAGCCTGGACCAGGTCGTCGGCACCGTCCACATCAAGGACGTGCTCGCCGTGCCCGCCCGGCGCCGCCCGCGGCTGCCGGTGACCGAACTGCTGCGCGAGCCGCTGCTGGTGCCCGAGTCGCTCACCGTGGACCGGCTGCTCGACCAGCTGTCGGGCCGCCGGACGATGGCCGTGGTGATCGACGAGTACGGCGGTACCGCGGGGGTGGTGACGCTGGAGGACATCGTCGAGGAGGTCGTCGGCGAGGTCCGCGACGAGCACGACCCGCAGGAGCTGCCGGACCTGCTGTTCCTGCGTACCGACCCGGAGGGGCGGCGGATCTACGACGCGGACGGCGCGACGCGCACCGAGGACCAGCTGGAGCGGATCGGACTGCACGTGCCGGACGGCCCGTACGAGACGCTGGCGGGCCTGCTGGCGCAGCAGCTGGGCCGGATCCCGGAGCGCGGCGACACCGTGGAGGTCGGCGGCTGGCGGATCGAGGTGACCGAGGCCCACGGGCGCCGCGCGGCCCGGGCCCGGCTGATGTCCCCGCCGGCCGCCGGCGAGGGGGGTGGGCAGGCCGGATGACCGTCCTGCAGCTGCTGATCGGTGCCCTCACGCTGGTGGTGAACGCCTTCTTCGTGGGTGGCGAGTTCGCGATGATCTCGGTGCGCCGCAGCCAGATCGAGCCGCGGCACGACGCCGGGGACCGGCGGGCCGGGCCGGTGCTGTGGGGCCTGGAGCACCTGGCGCCGCTGCTGGCGACCGCGCAGCTGGGCATCACCGCCTGCACCCTGGTCCTCGGCATCGTCGCGGAGCCGGCCATCGCGCACCTGCTGGAGCCGCTGTTCCACGCCACGCACGTGCCGCAGGGCGCGGTGCACCCGGTCTCGTTCGTGATCGCGCTGGTGGTCGCCACCTATCTGCACATGCTCGTCGGCGAGATGGTGCCCAAGAACGTGGTGCTGGCGGAGCCGGTGCGCGCCGCGATGCTGCTGGGCCCGCCGATGGTGGCCCTGACCCGGGCGCTGCGCCCGCTGATCTTCGCGGTGAACGGGCTGGCCAACGCCGGGCTGCGGCTGTTGCGGGTCGAGCCGCGCTCGGAGGTGGTGGCGGCGTTCTCCGACGACGACCTGGAGCGGATGGTGGTGGACGCGGGGGCCGCAGGGCTGCTCGACGAGCGCGCGACCGGACGGCTGCGGGACGCCCTGGAGCTGGGCCGGCGGCCGGTCGGGGAGATCGTGCTGCCGCCGGACCGCGTGGTGCGGGCCCCGCTGGGCATCACCCCCGAGGGCCTGGAGGCGCTCGGCGCGCGCTCGGGCTTCTCGCGCTTCCCGGTGGCCGACGACGAGGGCCGGGTGCTGGGCTATCTGCACGTCAAGGACGCGCTGGACGCGGAGCCGCGGGACGCGCCGTTCCCGCGGTCCGCGCTGCGGCGCATCACCCGGGTCGGCGCGGCCACCCCGCTGGACGACGTGCTCACCGCGATGCGGGCCGGGCGGGCGCATCTGGCCGCGGTGGTGGACGACGAGGGCCGCGGCATGGGCCTGGTGACGATGGAGGACGTGCTGAAGGAACTGGTCGGGCGGCAGCAGAACGGCGGCGGCCGGGCCTGAGAGGGCGGCCGGCGCGGGACGGCGGAGCAGCCTCAAGCGGGCCCTGCGCGCGTCCCGTTCGCGGTCCCGGCGTGCTGGTTTCCCGACCGACCGAGCGGTCGCATAGGATCGCGGCGCCATGCAGACGCCTGTCACCTACACCAGTTTCGTCGCGATCGGGGACTCCTTCACGGAGGGCATGTCCGACGCGCTCCCGGACGGCTCCTACCGCGGGTGGGCCGACGTGCTCGCCGGCCGCCTCGCCGCCCGGCAACCGGACTTCCGCTACGCCAACCTGGCGGTGCGCGGCAAGCTGATCCGGCAGATCTCCGAGGACCAGGTCGACGCCGCCGCGGCGATGGGCGCGGACCTGGTGACGCTGGTCGGCGGGCTCAACGACGTGCTCCGGCCCAAGTGCGACGTGGACGAGGTGTGCGCGCGGCTGGAGAGTTCCGTGCGGCGCTTGGCGCCCTCGTGCCGGCAGCTCGTGCTGATGCGCAGCCCGGCCCGCAGGGGCCCGGTGGCCACCCGGTTCGCGCCGCGCATGGAGCAGCTGTTCGACTTCGTCGAGGACCTCGCACAGCGGCACGGCGCGCTGGTCGTGGACCTCTACGGCGCGGAGGCGCTCGGCGACCCGCGCATGTGGGCGGACGACCGGCTGCACCTGACGGCCGAGGGCCACGAGCGGGTCGCCGAGGCGGTGTGGCAGCGCCTGGGCCTGCCCGCGGAGTCCGACTGGACGGCCCCGCTGCCGCCCGCCGTTCGCGCCGGCTGGGTCGCCCGCCGCACCGCCGACGTGCGCTTCACCCGTACCCACCTCCTCCCGTGGATCGGGCGCCGCCTCACCGGCCGCTCGTCCGGCGACGGCCGTCCGGCCAAGCGCCCGGACCTGCTCCCCTATCCGTCGTCCGGTGCCGCGCCCGAGACCGCCGCGTCCGACGCCTGAGC
>WRCZ01000012.1 GCA_009783685.1 Actinomycetes bacterium | reverse complement strand
GTTCGCGCCGTCGTGGTGAGCGCTCGGCACGATTGAGGGGTTCAGCCCGTCATGGTGAGGACGACGCGGAACCGGGCCTCGCCGGACATCATCCGCTCGTAGGCCCGGGGCGCCTCGTCCAGCGGGAACATCTCGTCCCAGGGGTGGATCGACCGGTCGACGGCGAACCGGAGGTTGTCCTCGTTCTCGATCGCAGTGCCGGTGAGGTTCCCGCGCACCATGCGCGTGCCGAAGATGAGTTCGCTCGTGGTCAGTTGGAGCGGATCGGGGGCGGCCCCGACCACGACCAGCTGGCCGCGCGGGGCGAGCCCGGCCACGAGCGGCGACATCGACGCGCCGGACGCGGCGGTGGCGACGATGACCGCCGCACCGCCGAGCTCCTGCAGCGCCTCGCCAGGGGCCGTCTCGTTGCTGTCGACGTACTCCTGGGCGCCCAACTCGCGGGCCAGCGCGGCCTTCTCCGGGCCGCGTGCGACGGCGGCCACGCGGTGCCCCATCGCGCGGGCGTACTGCACGCCGAGGTGGCCCAGGCCGCCGATGCCCTGCACGGCGACCAGCGCTCCGGGCCGCACCGCGGCCGAGGCCAGCGCGTTGTAGACGGTCAGGCCCGCGCACAGCAGGGGGGCGCCGCGCGGCACGTCGAGGCCGGGTGGGAGCCGGACGAGGCCGGTCGTCCGCGCGTAGACCACCTCGGAGTATCCGCCGTCGACGTCGGTGCCGGTGCTGGGCTGGTCCGAGCAGTTGACGAAGTCACCGCGCCGGCACGCCTCGCAGACGTTGTCCTGTCCGCCGAGGTAGCCGACGCCGACGCGTTCGCCGACCTGCCAGCCGGCCCCCGCGCCGTCGCCGAGGGCCTCGATGGTGCCGATGATCTCGTGTCCCGGCACGACCGGCGTCTCGGGGTCCGGCCGCAGTCCCTCGACGGCCAGCACGTCGCTGTGGCAGACGCCGCACGCGTCGACCCGGATGCGCGCCTGCCCGGGTTCGGGCTCCTGGCGGATGCGTTCGACCGCGGTGAACTGCCGCTGTCCCGCGACCGTCCAGGCCCGGTAGGTCGACCCGGTCATGACGGCGGCTCCGTGCCGGCCTGCTCGCTGACCATGTAACGGGCGTACCAGTCCGGCCAGTCGGGGTCCTCGCGCCCGATGCGCTTCTCGTGCTCGCCGTGCGCGGCGGCGGCCCGCCGCATCGCGTCGGCCAGGTCGCCGGCCGAGGCGAACGCCGTGGTCGCGGGGTCCAGCCGGCCGGGGAGCCGGGCGGTGATCTCCTGAAGGACGTAGCCGTTGCCGTCGGGGTCGCTGAAGGACATGAACGATCCGTAGCTGCCGTGCTGCGGAGCGGGTCCGGGCACCCGTGCGTCGGTCCCGGCGTGGTGGAAGACGCCGCCGGCGTCGTGGAACACCTCGCTGGGGTCGGCGCCGTGCCGGATCAACTCGTCGTGGGCGGCCTGGATGTCGTCCACGATCAGGTGCAGTCCCCGGGCCGATCCTGGCGCCTGTTCGGTGAGCGCGGTGCCGAAGATGACCGAGGCCGGCGAGCCGGGCGGGGTCACCTGCACCACACGGAACTTCTCGTCGGGCGCGACGTCCGCGTCGAGCCGCCAGCCCAGCGCCGTGTAGAAGTCCTTGGCCCGGTCGACGTCGGACACCGGCACGACGGCGACCTCGAGTTTCATGTCCATGGAATGCACCTTCCGTCTCGCCCGGCCGTCCCCCGCGCCCCCCGTGCGGCACTCAGCCGAGGACCTTCATCAGCCGCTCCGCGAGAACCACGGCGGAGTGCGGGTTCTGGCCGGTGATGAGGTTGCGGTCCTCGACCATGTACGGCTCCCAGATCCTGCCGCGGCTGAAGTCGACGCCGACCTTCTCCTTGATGTCCGTCTCCAGCAGCCAGGGGGCCCGGGGCGCGAGGCCGACGGCCTCTTCCTCCTCGTTGGTGAAGCAGGTGACCCGGTAGCCCTTGAACGGCGACTCGCCGTGGATCCTGGTGGACAGGATCGACGCGGGCGCGTGGCAGACGATCGCGAGGGGCCTTCCCGAGGCGAGCTGGGCCGTCAGCAGCCGCCCCGCGTCCGCGTCGAACGCCAGGTCGGCCATGGGTCCGTGGCCGCCGGGGAGGTAGACCGCGTCGTAGTCCTCGAGGCGGACGTCCGACAGTTGCAGCGGCCGCCGCATCACCTCGGCATCGCGGATGATGGCCTCCAGGTCCAGCGCGCCCTGCTCGCCGCCGGCCATCGAGGGGCGCAGGCTCATCATGTCGACGTTGGGTGTCACACCCCCGGGTGTCGCGACCACGACCTCGTGGCCGGCGTCCGTGAGTGCCTTGTACGGCATCGCGAACTCCTCGGCCCAGTAGCCGGTCGCATAGCGGGTGCCGTCCTTGAGCACCCAGTACGTGGCTCCGCTCACGATGAACAGCACCTTGGCCATCGTTCGTCCGCCTCCTTCGCCCCCTCCGTAACGCAGGGGACAATTCCGTCGATTCCACGCGAATGGACCTCTCCCACCGTAGACACGCCGTCGAGCGGGCGCATGCGGGCGCGGTGCGGCGGGGCGCCGCCGTCCGGTACGGACGGCTCAACGCTCAGACCCCGAGCAGCTGTTGGCCGCCGTCGATGTCGTAGGTGGCGCCGGTGAGCGCGTCGTTGACCATCAGGTGCAGCGCGAGGGCGGCCACGTCCTCCGGCCCGACCACCCGGCCGATCGGCAACGTCGTTCTCAACTGCTCGCGCCGGGCGTCGAGTTCGTCGCCGAGAAGGGCGGCCGACAGGGGCGTGTCCACGAATCCGGGCGCGATCAGATTGACCCGCACCGGCGCGATCTCCAGCGCCAGGTTCGCGGTCATCGCCGGCAGCGCCGCGGTGACGGCGCCGATCACGGCCATGCCGGGTGCGGGCCGCCGGCCCCCGGTGCCGCCGATGAACAGCACCGTCCCGCCCGGCCGCACCTTCTCGCGTGCCGCGCGCGCCGCCGCCAGCATCATCGCGATGCGCCCGCCGAAGTCGCCCGCGGCCTCGGTGATGTCGATCTCGTCCAGCGGCGTGTACGACGGGCTGCCCGCCGTGACCAGCACGTGGTCGACCCGGCCGGGCACTTCCCGCAGGAACCGCTCCAGGCGGTCGGGGTCCATGGCGTCGAAGGCGGTCGTGCTCACCGCGTTCAGTTCGCGGCCGACCCGCTCCAGGCGGGCGGCGTTACGGGCCGCGAGCACCACGTCACCGCCGGCCGCGCGCACCTGTTTCGCGGCCTCCAGGCCGATCCCCGCACTGCCCCCGACCACCACGACCGTCTGTCCCGCGAGCGCACCGCCTGCTCCGGCGCCTGCCGGATCCGCCGCGGCGGCCGCGCTCACCGCGTGTCACCACCTTGCACGCTCGGCTGCCGTCCGTCCCTCCGCTCGCCGGTCATGATCGCCTCCACAGTGCTCGGGCGTCCTCCCGCCAATTGTCATGCGCCCTCCCCGACCTCGCCTCCCGGCGGGCCCGCCCGGCACCACGCGGCCGTCCCGCCTCCTGGACCCGGCACCGATCCCGCGCCGAGACCACCGTCAACCGCGCCCCAGGCGTGGCTCATTGACGTTCCGTCAGGTGATTCTCGTTCCGGCCGGTCGCGGGCGCGGGGGGCCGTCACCAGGTCTGCTCGCTCGCGCGCACCAGGATCTCGTTGACGGCCACCCGCCGGTCGCGGGTGACGATGTACGTCACGGCGTCGGCGATGTCCTCGGGGCGCAGCAGTTCCAGGCCCTCGACCTGCTGCGCGACCCTCTCCCGCACGCCGTCGCGGAGGTGCGTGCCCAGCTCGGTGGCCACGGTGCCCGGTTCCACCACGCTGACCCGCACCCGCCGGCCCATGACCTCCTGCCGCAGCGCCTCGCTGAAGCCGTTCACACCGAACTTCGTCAGGTTGTAGACGGCTGTCCCGGGCCGGGCCACCCGGCCGCCGGTGGAGCTGATGTTGACCAGGTCCGCCACCTGCCGCGGCGAGTCCTGCGCGGCGCGCAGCAGGTGCGGCAGCGCGGCGTGGGTGACGTGGAGCAGGCCCTGGACGTTGACCGCCAGCATGCGGTCCCATTCGTCCAGCGGCGAGTCCGCGACCGGGCCGACGCCCATGAAGCCCGCGTTGTTGACCACGGTGTCCAGGCGGCCCAGTTCGGCCGCCACCCGCTCGACGGCAGCGGCGGCCTGCTCCGGGTCGGCGATGTCGGTCTCGACGGCGACGGCGACGGCGCCGTCGGCCCGCATGCCGTCCGCGAGTGCGACCAGCCTGTCGCGGCGGCGCGCGAGCAGCCCGACCGCCGCGCCCTGGGCGCCGAGGCTGCGGGCGGTGGCCTCCCCGATGCCGCTGCTGGCGCCGGTGACCAGCGCCACGGTTCCGTCGAGGGGTCCGGTCATGTCGTCCTCCAGGTGTCGTGCGGGGCCCGGCCGGGCACGCGTGGGCGTCGATCTGAAGTGCTTCCCGATCGCTCCCGCGCGGTCGCGCCGAAGCCCCCGCCTGCACTAATCTGCGATGCGGAACGGGTTCCGATTAGAAGTCTAAGCGGAACTGGTTCCGGTTGGCAAAGGGCGGAGGACGGGAGCAGGACGTGGCGCGAGACGAATTGGGCGGCGCGGGCGGCGCGAAGGGCGACGCATCGGGCGGCAAGGACGCCGAGGGGCGCCGGCGGCCGATGCGCGCGGACGCGCAGCGCAACGAGGACCGCCTGCTCAGGGCCGCGGCGGCCGCGTTCGCCCGCGAAGGGGCCGGCGCGTCGGTGAAGGACATCGCCCGCGAGGCCGGCGTCGGGGTCGGCACCCTCTACCGCCGGTTCCCCTCCAAGGAACTGCTCATCGAGGCGACGTACCGCAACGAGGTGCAACTGCTCTGCGACGCGGCCCCCGAACTCGCCGGCTCGCAGCCGCCGGACCAGGCGCTGCGCACCTGGATGACCCGGTTCGTCGCCTTCATGACCACCAAGCACGGCATGGCCGACGCGCTCCGCGTCGTGCTCACCGACGACAACGAGCGCCTGGAGACCCGCCGCAACCTCGCCGAGGCGGTGCACCGGCTGCTCGCCGCGGCCGCCGCAGAGGGCACCGTGCGACCGGGGGTGGAGGCACCCGCGGTACTGATGGCCCTGGGCGGCATCAGCGTCATCGCCGGCTCCGAGGGCCGGCCGGACCTCACGGCGCAGATGATCGACCTGCTCCTGCACGGCGTCCTGGCCGGCTGACCCGGCCGGGCGGAAGCCGACCGCGGCCGGGCGACGCGCGGCAGGCGCACGGCCGGGAGCCGGCGGGACGTCAACGGCGGGGCAGCGCCCGGCCGTCGGGCAGCGTGCGGCCGCTGAGCAGGGACACCAGCTCGGCCCTTCCGGCACGTACGGCCGTGCCGCTCCCCCAGCTCCAGTCGGCATCGGCGGCCTCCAGGCGGACGCCGGTCAGGTCCAGCCCGAACCAGCCGCCCTCGGCAGCGGCGAGCAGGCCGAGGATCGCGTCGACCGCCTCCGCGGGGGCGACCGGGGGCAGGCCCAGGGCGATCGTGACGTCCAGCGAGTGGATGACGGCGTGGCTGAGCGCGCCCTCCGCGCCGCCGCCCGGCGGCTGCCACGCGTGGAGGCCGGGTTCCCTCAACTGCGCCAGCAGCTCGGCTGCCGGCAGCGACGCGTCCCGCTCGGCCACGGTGTCGGAGAGCACGGAGAAGTCCCCGCCTGCCGCGGCCATCTCGGCCCCGAACCGCTCCGGTGTGAACCGGACCGGCATGGTCACATGCGCCACCACATGGCGGACGAGCCACTTCTCGCACAGCGACGGGGCGTCCCAGATCCCGCCCGGGCCGGCGGCTCCCGCGGTCTCCCCGGCCCCCGCGGTGGGCCCCGCGGCCAGGAGATCGGCGAGACCGGTGTACGTCGGGGCCACCCAGGTCTGCAGATCGGTCATGATCAGTCTCCTTGCATCAGGGAGGCGAGGTGCTCCTCGAGCTTGTCGAGTGAGGTGAGGAAGCCCGCACGGGCTTCGGGCACGCGCATCGCCTCGGGCACGTGCCGCTGATGGATGACGACCTCGGTCCTGCCGTCGCCGAGGTCGTCGAGCGTGCCGGTGGTGTGCATGCCGCTCGCCGGCTCGGTCCAGGCGAGCCGCTCCGGCGGGACGACCTCGGTGAAGACGGCCACCATCCGGTGGCTGCCGTGCTCGCCGGTCATCAGCGTCTCGAAGCGGCCGCCCGGCCGGAGCTCGACGACGATGCCGTCGATCGGGGTGGACATGCCGCGCGGGCCCCAGAACTGCGCGAGTTCGGCCGGCTCGGTCAGGCACCGCCACACCAGCTCGCGCGGGGCGCGGAAGGTCCGCCGGTAGACCAGTTCGTCCTCGTTCACCGCTCCGTCCCTTCCCGGCCGCGGGCCGGCTCCTGCCCGAACGCCGCTTCCTGCCCGGGAGCCTGTGCCTGCGCGGGGTCCTGCTCCTGGAGGCGCGCCAGGTGCGCCTCCAGCCGGTCCATCCGCTCCGCCCAGACGCGGCGGCTCTCCTCGATCCACGACACCGCGGCCGCCAGCGCCGCCGGTTCGAGCCGGCACGGCCGGGTCTGCCGGTAGCGGCCCCGGCTGATCAGCCCGGACTGCTCCAGCACCCGGATGTGCTGCGACACGGCCTGCATGCTCATCGCGTACGGCTCGGCCAGTTCCTTGACCGTCGCCTCACCTTCCGCGAGGCGCGCGAGGATGTCGCGTCGCGTCGGGTCGGCCAGCGACATGAAGACGGCGTCGAGCCGCCGCTCGTCCACGGGAGTGCTCACGCTCCTTAATCAAGCACTCGCTTTATCAAGTGTCAACTGGAACATGCGGGGGCCGACCGGTGGCAGCGGTCCTGGACCGCCGGAAGCGGGGCCCGGCCCGCGGACGCACGCGCGGCCCGCGGGCGGGTCCTCAGCGGGACGCGGCGGACGGCGGGGCGGTGGAGCCGCGGGGCACCAGGCTCGGGGCGTGGGCGGCGTGGGACACGGCCTCGCGGTGCGCCATGACGTCGAAGAGCGTCTCGGTCACGTCCGCGCCGAACGAGAAGATGTCGTGCCGCATCGCCGACAGCATGGGCCGGGTCAGCTGGCACAGCTGGGAGTCGTCCCAGGCCAGCAGCGACAGGTCGCGGGGCACGGAGAGGCCGAACTCCGCGACGACGCCCAGCGCGGTGACCGCCATGAGGTCGTTGTCGAAGACGATCGCCGTCGGGCGCTCCGGGGTCAGGAGCAGCGAGCGGCAGGCACGGCTGCCCTGGTCGGCGGAGAAGTCGGCCACCACCGTCCGTGCGGTCAGGCCGAGTTGGCGGGCGGTCTCGGCGAACGCCTCGGTGCGGATGGCACTGTGGCCCAGTTCCGCCGGCCCGCTGACCCGGGCGATGCTGCGGTGTCCGAGGGCGGCCAGGTACTGCACGGCCTCCGCGGTCGCCGCGGCGTCGTCGGTCCACACCGCGGTGAACGGCCCGGCCAGGGAAGGGTGTCCGACCACGACGGCCGGCAGGCCGATCTCGGCCAGCGCCGGGATACGCGGGTCGTCCACCCGCAGGTCGACCAGGATGGAGCCGTTGATCCGGTTGCCCTGCCACCATCCGCGCTGGACCTCGATCTCCTCCTCGGGCTCCACCAGGCGCAGCAGCAGCGAGCAGGAGTGCCGGGACAGCACGCTCTCGATCCCGGAGATGAACTCCATGTAGAAGGGTTCGAGGCCCAGCATTCGGGCCGGCCGGGCGATGGCCAGGCCGACGGTGTGCACCGAGCGCCCGGACAGCGACTGCGCCGCCTGGTTCGGGCTCCAGCCCAGGTCACGGGCCGCCTGAAGGATCCGTGCCCGCGTCGCGGCGGAGACGCCCGGCTTGTCGTGCACCGCGATCGTCACCGCCGACGGCGACACCCCCGCACGCTTGGCCACGTCCTTGATCGTGGCCTTGCGGCCCTCCCCCGACGCCGTCGTCCGAGCCACCAGGATGTCCACCTTCACGTCGTCGCCGGGATTCCGGGCGCGGCCCGGGGGTAGAGCGCGCGAGTCCCCGCGCTCGCGCGCGCCGTACGCCGCGGGCCCGGCCGGGGCCCGGGCCGGTACGGCGCGCCCCACCCTATCCCCCATCTGACGTGCGGCACCACGGCCACCCGACCGGCGCTGCCCGCCGCCGGCCGCCCGGTCCGCACACCCGGCACTGCCGCGCTCGAACGTTTTACCTCCGACGGGGTCCGCACGGGCGGATGAACGGCGGAACCCCCCGTCCCACTCCTGCCACCCGCACCCCCGCGGATCCGTACGGGCCGAGCGGCCGCTCGTCAAGGATTTCGCACGTTATCCACCCATCAGTACGTTTTCTTCCCTCCGGCTGCCTACAGTGGTCTGCATGGAGTCCTCAGGCGCGCCAGGCAGCGCCCGCGACGGCTGCCGCTACCTCCCCATCGCGGAGCACGGGCTGATCGGCGACCTGCGTACGGTCGCGCTGGTCGGCACGAACGGCACGATCGACTGGTACTGCTGCCCGTCGTTCGACTCCCCCAGCGTGTTCGGGGCGATCCTGGACGCCGATCGCGGCGGCGCGTTCGAGCTGGCCGCCGAGGGCCCGGCGACGACCAAGCAGTTCTACTTCCCCGACACCAACGTCCTGATCACCCGGATCCTCACCGAGGAGGGGGTCAGCGAGATCCAGGACTTCATGCCGGTGACGACCGACGTGGGGCCGGCCGCGCAGGCCGTGGGCCACCGGCTGATCCGGCGGGTGGTGTGCGTGCGCGGGAACATGTCGTTCCGGGCCGCGGTCGCGCCCCGGTTCGGCTACGGCACCCTGGAGCACACCGTCCGGTCGATCGCCAACGGCGTGTGCTTCGAGTCCGCCGACCTGTCGCTGGCACTGACCTCCTCGGCGCGGCTGGAGCACGACGGCCGGGACGTGACCGCGCGCTTCGCGCTCGGCCAGGGGCAGTCGACGATCTTCGTGCTGGACTGCCTCGACGGGCGGATCCCGCAGCCGATGTGCTCGATCGGCCAGGCCGAGGAACTCGCCAACGGGACCGTGGCGTTCTGGCGGCACTGGATCGGCCAGTCCCGCTACCGCGGCCGCTGGCGCGAGATGGTGCACCGCTCGGCGCTCACCCTCAAACTCCTCACGCACGCGCCGACCGGCGCGATGGTCGCCGCGCCGACCACCAGCCTGCCCGAGCGGATCGGCGGCACCCGCAACTGGGACTACCGCTACCTGTGGGTCCGCGACGCCGCCTTCTGCGTCTACGCGCTGCTGCGCCTGGGGTTCACCAGCGAGGCCGAGGCGTTCATGGGCTTCCTCACCGAGCGCGTCCAGCAGGGCACGGTCGGCCCTTCCGGGCCGCTGCAGATCATGTACGGCATCGACGGCCGCACCGACCTGCCCGAGCAGGAGCTCTCGCACCTGGAGGGCTACCGCGGCTCGGCCCCGGTCCGGGTCGGCAACGGCGCGGCCGAACAGCTGCAACTGGACATCTACGGCGCGCTGATCGACTCGATCTACCTCTACGACAAGTGGGGCCAGCCGATTTCCAGCGATCACTGGGAGGCGGTGTGCGCCCTGGTCGACTGGGTGTGCGAGAACTGGGACACCCCGGACGAGGGCGTGTGGGAGACCCGGGGTGGCCGCCGCAACTTCCTCTACTCGCGGCTGATGTGCTGGGTGGCGATCGAGCGGGCGATGCGGATGGCGCGGCGGCGCGGCCTGCCCGCCGACATGAACCGCTGGGGCCGGGAGCGGGACACGATCTACCACCGCATCATGGACAAGGGCTGGTCGGTCCAGCGCCAGGCGTTCGTGCAGCACGAGGACGACGACGTGCTGGACGCCGCGGTACTGATGATGCCGATGACGAAGTTCATCGCGCCCACCGACCCCAAGTGGCTGTCCACGCTCGACGCGCTGACCGAGCAGCTCGTCTCCGACTCGCTGGTCCACCGCTACGACCCGCTCAGGAGCCGCGACGGCGTCGGCGGCGAGGAGGGCACCTTCTCGATCTGCTCGTTCTGGTACGTGGAGGCGCTGACGCGGGCCGGACGGCTCGACGAAGCGCGGCTGGCCTTCGAGAAGATGCTCACCTACGCCAACCACCTCGGCCTGTACGCCGAGGAGATCAGCCACGCCGGCGAGCAACTCGGCAACTTCCCCCAGGCGTTCACCCACCTCGCGCTGATCAGCGCGGCCTTCAACCTCGACCGCGTCCTGGGCTGAGCCCGGCCCGCAAACCCCACCCGCCGAGCGGCGGCGCCCGGCCCACGCGGGTGCGCTCCGGCGTGTCCCCGCCGGGTCGACGGTGACGACGTCCCCCGGGCGGACCGGCCTCCGCGGGGCGCTCCGTGGCGAGGAGATTCACCCGGTCGGCCCCCAGGCCGCGGACGAACTCCGTCCGCACGGCCGTGCCGGGACAGCCGCGCCCCCGGCGGCGGCCGCCCGCACCGGTCACCCTCCGCCATCGAGGGCGGCCGTCGCGTGATCGGGCTCTTGTGGGCGAAGCGGACACCTGTGTTATTCAATAGGGGGTGCGGTAGGGATCTCGGGGCTTCATCGCACGATCTCGGGTATGCCTCCGGTCATGGACGCCGGGGTGGGCGAGTGAGGTGAGCGAGCCGCATGGACTCCACATCCTCCCCCTCGTCATCGTCGCCGTTCGACCTGGTCAGCCGCGCTTTGGGGGAGTACATCCCGCACGGCGGCCCGGCGGCGGCGGTCAGTGCTGCCGCCGCGCAGAGCGAGAGCGCCGCCAACCCGCCGAGCGGTACCAGCCTGGTGGCCGGGGACCCGGAGCAGATCCTCGGCGCGGTCAACCTGGACCGTGACCTGAAGGTCACCCGCAGCAACCTGGAGGCCCCGGCTTTCGCGGGGATGACGGCCGAGCGCGGGAGGCCGTTCGCCGACCTGCTGCCGTCCGGCGACGTGCCGACGGTCACGAGGCGGCTGCGGCAGGTCCTGGAGACCGGGGAGGCGCATGTCGCCCGGGTCCAGCGGCTGCGCCGGGACGACGGTACCGACATCGTCGTCTCGATGAGCATCCTGCCGGCCGCGGGGCCGCAGGACGCGCTGACCGTCTCCCTGATCGCGATGGCCAAGCGGCTGCACCTGTACGCCTCCGAGACGGCGATCGGGACGTCGCTGGACATCGGCGAGACCGCCCAGTCCCTGGCGCAGTCGCTGATGGCCTGGGGCGACGTGGCCGCGGTGGACCTGGACTACGCCGTGTGGACCGGTGAGGCGGTCACCGAGCAGGCGCAGCAGCGCATCAGGCTGCGGCGGGCCGCCCTGGTGCCGGACCGGGCGTGGCCCGACGGGTATCTGACGCCCGGCGACAACCTGCCGGGCGAGGCGAGCCGCCTGCTGTCCCTGGCGGTCAGGCGCGGCGACGTCGCGCAGGCCGTCGTCATCCCCGACCGGAGGACCATCGAGCGGGTGCTGCGCGATCCGCGGCTGGTACGGGCCCTGGTTCCCGGGGACCGGCCGGCGAGCGTGGCGTGCATACCGCTGGTCCTGGAGGGCCTGGACGGCGAGCCGCCGGTGGTGCTGGGCCTGGCGGAGGTCTGGCGGCGGCCGGACCGCCCGTTCCAGGACGGCGAGCTGCTCGACCTGCAGGAGCTGGTCGCCAGGACCGCCCACCACGTCGACCTGGCCCGCCAGCACCAGCGCGAGCACGCCCAGGTGCTGGCGCTCCAGCGCCGGCTGCTGCCGCGGGCCGGGGGCGACACCATCGAGGTCGCCAGCGTCTACCAGCCCACCACGCCGGACAGCGCGGGCGTCGGCGGCGACTGGGTGAACAGCTTCCCGCTGCCGGGCGGCCGCACGGCGCTGGTCGTCGGCGACGTCGTCGGGCACGGTCTGGGAGCCGCCGCGGCCATGGGCCAGCTGAGCATGGAGGCGCGGGCGCTGCTGTCGGCGGGCCTGGGGCCCGAGGAGGTGCTGGAGCACCTGGACGAGACGGTGACGATCCTCGACGACACGGACTCCGGCCTGGCGGCCGGCTACAGCGCGCTGGGGTCGACCTGCTGCATCGCGGTCTACGATCCGGTCAGCCACCAGGTGGTGGTGTCCAGCGCGGGCCATCTGCCGCCGATCCTCGTCCTCCCCGACGGGACCGGCAGACCGCTCAGCATCCCGGCCCACCCCGGCCTGGGGGCCGAGTTCGCCCTGCGGGAGCCGTTCGACGTGCACAGCTTCGACGCGCCTCCGGGCTCGCTGCTCGCCCTGTACACCGACGGCCTGGTGGAGGACCCGGCGGTGCCGATCGACGAGGGCATCGGGCGGCTGGTGGCCGCCGTGAGCAGGGTGCATCCCTGGGACGACCTGCCGCGGGCCGCCCGGGGTGTGGTCGCCGACCTCGCGCCCGAGAGCCTGCGCGACGACGTGACCCTGCTACTGGCCCGGATGGCGGGCTGCCGGAGGCGGGACACCGCGGCCTGGCGGCTGCCGGCGCGGGACGACGCGGCGATGCGGGCGCGCGCGCTGACCGCCGGGCTGCTGGAGCAGTGGGGCACCAGGGACGACACCCGGTACACCGCGATGCTGCTGGTCAGCGAGCTGGTCACCAACGCCGTCCGGTTCGCCACCGGGCCGGTCACGGTCCGGCTGATCCGGGCCGGCCACAGCCTGCTGTGCGAGGTGGGCGACACCGGCAACGGACGGCCGCGGCTGGGCCGCGTCGGCCTGCTCGACGACCGGGGCCGCGGCCTCCAGGTGGTGCACCGGCTCACCACCCGCTGGGGGGTGCGGTGGACCGACACCGGCAAGGTCGTCTGGGCCGAGCTCGCCCGCTGACGCGAGGCCCGTCCGGGCCGGCGTCGCGGCGCGGGCGTGGTGCCGGCGGTGGGGTGCGGCCTTACAGCCACTCCCCCTCGATGGCGGTGGCCGTGAGGCCCGGTGCGGCGGCGTAGAGCACCGCGCGGCTGCCCGGCTTCTGGCCGGCGTCGTGGGCGCGCCGCAGGATGTCGAACACGGCGGCGCCGCCGCGGTTGCCGGTGGTGTAGCTCTCGCGGCTGTACGTCAGGAGCCCGTCCGGCCACTCGTCCGGCATGGTCTGCTCCATGTACTCCAGCACGCGGGTGCCGCCGGGGTGCGCGAGCAGCAGGTCGGGGTGCCAGGGCTGGGCGTCGCCCTCGTGGCGGCCCCGCAGCCACTCCCACATCGCGCCGACGGTGTCCTGCACGGCCCGCGGCCCGCGGCGGTCCATCACGAAGTGCGTGCCGTCGGCGCGCGTCTCCAGCCGGTGCAGGTCGCGGGTGCCGGGCAGGGTGTGGTTCCAGGACGCGTCCAGGCGCAGCACGGACTCCGGCCGGGGGCGGCCGGTGACCACGGCGGCGACCGCGGTGTCGGCGAACAGCAGCCGCACGATCAGGGACTCCAGGCTGTCGTCCGCGGGCTGGTAGGTGGTGCTCAGCGCCTCGGAGATCACGACCAGGACCACCCGGTCGGGGTCGGCGGCCACCAGGTCGGCGGCCAGCGCGAGGGAGCGGGTGCCGGCTATGCAGGCCCACTGCGTGGCGGGCAGGAGCAGCGCGTCCTCGCGCAGCGCGAGCCGGTTGGCCAGCGAGACGTCCAGTCCGGGCAGGGCGGGGGTGGTGGAGTGGCTGGTGATCAGGCAGTCCACGTCGGAGGCGTCCAGCCCGGCGATCTGCAGGGCGCCGCGCGCCGCGCGCTCGCCGTAGGCCTGCACGGCCTCCCACGCGGGGGCGGTGCGCTCCTGGACGGTCTGCGGGGCCGGGATCGCCTCGAGGGCGGCGATCACGCGCTCCGCGTCCTGCTCGGTGAAGCCGTCGCGGGCCAGCGCCTCGCGGGCCCGGGTGGCGGCCTGCGGCGTCAGAGCGCTGCCGGCGCCGGGGGCCACGGCGTCCTCCAGCGGCACCATCCACCCGCGGGTGTCGATGCCGGTGCTGGCCGCGATGCTGTCGATCCGGGGCAGCCAGGGCACGTCCGGCAGGCGGTCGCGCACCTCCGCCACGATCTGGCTGGTCTCCACGGAGTGCTCGCCGTGGATCACCGCAGGGGGGCACAGGTAAGCGGCCACGATTCGTACCTTTCTACGCAGGACTGGAAGGATGCCCGAACAGTATGAGATAGGTCACTTCATCCGTTCATGGTCAAGTAAGTGACATTGAGCATGAGTTCGGACTTACGCTGGCAATTCGGATCATATGGGCCAGCGTGGCGCTCGCGCAGTGACGGAGGCCACGCCGAAGGCCGCGAACAGCCCAAAGTGACCGAGCACACACCGGATGGGATATGACGGCACGTCGGCTGACGTGACGTCAGGCGGCCCGCTCCCGCACACCGCGCTGGAGCGGGCCGACCGTTGGGGCATATTCCAGTGGCACAGTCCAGTACATCTGAGGACGCGTCAGGCCACTCGTTGCCCGACCCGACGGATCACGAGGCCGTCGTCTCGTACTCGGGGACAGCGGCCGCAGCGGGGTGGTGCGACGGACGGCTCAGGACCAGGGTCAGCACGGCCAGGCAGGCGAAGATGCCGGCGGCCACGGCACCGGTGACGTGCAGGGCGGCGGTGAAGGCGGCCCGTGCGGTGCCGAGCAGTTCCGCGCCCTGACCGGAGGGCAGGCGGTGGCCGGCCGCGACCGCTCCGGCCAGGGAGTCGGAGGTGCCGTGCGTCCGGCTGCGGTAGACCACGGCAGCCAGCGCTCCCAGCAGCGCGAACCCGAGGGAGCCGCCGAAGTAGTTGCCGGTCTCGGACATCGACGCCGCGGAGCCGGCCCGCTCCGGCGGCACCGACCCGACGACCAGCCCGGTGCCCAGGGCGAACAGCGGCCCGGTGCCCAGCGCCAGGACCGTGATGCCGGTGATCACCAGGGGCAGCGCGTGCGCCCCGCCCACGAAGGCCAGCAGCAGGCCGCCCACCGCGGACAGCGCCAGTCCCCCGGCGATCGCGGTCGTCGGCCGCATCCGCCCGGCCAGCGCAGGGGCGGCCAGGGTGCCGGCGGCCACCCCCAGACCCATGGGTGCGAACAGCACGGCGGACGCGGCGGGCGAGTGGCCGAGCACGTTCTGCAGGTACTGCGTCACCAGCAGGCCCGTGCCGGCCATGGCCACACCCGCGAGGACCAGCCCGACGAGCACGGCGGTGAACGGCCGGCTGCGCAGCAGCCGCAGATCCAGCAGCGGCGCCTCCAGCCGCAGCTGCCGGCGCACGAACACCACGCCGACCCCGGCACCGGCCACCAGCGCGAGCCCCGGCACCAGCGGTGTGCTCCCGACCGCCAGCTGCTTGATGCCGTAGATCACCGGCAGCACCGCCGCCAGCGACAGGACGACGCTCGCCGGGTCCAGCCGGCCGGCCCGCTCGCTGCGGGACTCCGGCAGCAGGACCGGCCCGGCGACCAGCAGCAGCACCATCGCCGGCACCGAGACCAGGAACACCGATCCCCACCAGAAGTACTGCAGCAGGACCCCGGCGAGCACCGGGCCGAGCGCGCCGCCGACGAACTGGCACGTCGCCCAGATCGCGATCGCCCTGCCGCGCCGCCGGTCGTCGGCGAACATGCCGGTGATCAGCGCCAGGGTCGAGGGCGCCAGCGTCGCGCCCGCCACGCCCAGCAGCGCCCGCGTGACGATCAGCATCAACGGGTCGACGGCGAACGCGGCCACCACCGACAGCACGGCGAACGCGCCCGCGCCGGTCATCAGCAGCCGGCGCCGGCCGATCCGGTCGCCGAGCGTTCCCATCGTGATGACCAGGCCGGCCACCGTGAAGCCGTAGCCGTCGCTGATCCACAGCTGCTCGACGTCGCTCGCCCCCAGGTCGGCGCTCAGCCGCGGGAGCGCGAGCAGCAGCGCCGTGGTGTCCAGTGCGACGAGGAAGGTCGGCAGCATGAGGAGGGCCAGCCCCAGCCACGCCCGGTTGACTCGCATGTCCGCAACTCCTTGTGTTCTCGATCTCGTGCCCGGTGGTCGGAGCGGCGGAGCGGTTCTTGACACCGGATCCGTGCGAGATTTCTCGGCGGACGATTTCTCGGCGGACGGTGTCAAGACCGCGGCGCCGGCGCCGACCAAGGGGTGACGGGCCCCGCCGGGGGTTCGCGGACCACGAGGAGAACGCCATGAAGTTCCTGATCAGCCTGCACATCAACCCGGCCGTGCTGGACGCGCTGACCGACGAGGAGAAGGCCGCCATCGGCGAGGGCCACGGCAGGTTCATCCAGGCGCTGAAGGAGTCCGGCGAGCTGATCACCACGCAGGCCCTCGCCGACCCGTCGCAGGCAGCCGTGGTGAGCGTGCGCAACGGCCAGCCGGTGGTGACCGACGGCCCGTTCCTGGAGGCCAAGGAGCACCTGGGCGGCTTCTACCTGCTGGACTGCGAGGACCGGGCGCGGGCGATCGAGCTGGCCGGGCAGATCCCGGACGCCGCGATCGAGGGCCTGGGCGTCGAGGTGCGGCAGGTGATGTTCGCCGACGGACAATTGGAGGCATGACCGCACCGCACATCGAGGACCTGCTGCGCACCCTGGCCCCGCAGGTCCTCGGCGCGCTGGTCCGGCGCTACGGCGGGTTCGAGGACTGCGAGGACGCGGTGCAGGAGGCGGTGCTCGCCGCCAGCGTGCAGTGGCCGGCCGAGGGGCTGCCGGACCATCCGCGCGGCTGGCTGACGACCGTCGCCTCGCGCCGGCTCATCGACCAGATGCGCAGCGACCGGGCCCGCCGGGAGCGGGAGTCGGCGAACGCCGCGGAGCTGCCTCCGGCCGAGGTGCCGGGCACCGACGACACGCTCGTGCTGCTGTTCCTGTGCTGCCATCCGACGCTGACCGCGGCTTCGCAGACCGCCCTGACGCTGCGGGCGGTCGGTGGCCTGACCACGGCCGAGATCGCCCGCGCGTTCCTGGTGCCGGAGGCCACGATGGCGGCCAGGATCAGCCGGGCCAAGCAGCGCGTCAGAGCGGCCGGCAGCACGTTCGCCCTGCCGGCGGGCGAGGAACTCGACGCGCGCCTCCAGGTCGTCCTGCACGTGCTCTACCTGATCTTCAACGAGGGCTACACCGCCTCGTCGGGCAGCGCTCTGCACCGCGCCGACCTGGCGCGCGAGGCGATCCGGCTGACGAGGACGGTGCACGCGCAACTGCCCGACGACGGCGAGGTGACGGGCCTGCTGGCGCTGATGCTGCTCACCCACGCGCGCCGCGGCGCGCGCACGACGGCATCCGGCGACCTGGTCCCGCTGGAGGAGCAGGACCGCACCCTGTGGGACCGCGCGCTGATCGACGAGGGCACCGACCTGGTGAAGGCGTCGCTGGCCGGACCGGCGCTGGGGCCCTACCAGTTGCAGGCGGCCATCGCCGCGACGCACGCCGACGCGGCCACGGCCGGGGAGACCGACTGGCGGCAGGTGCACGCCCTTTACCTGATCCTGGAGCTGATCGCGCCCAACCCGATGGTCACCCTCAACCGGGCGATCGCGCTGTCCGAGGCCGAGGGCCCGCGGGCCGGGCTGGCCCTGCTGGCCACCCTCGACGGCGACGAACGGATCGCCGGGCACCACCGGTTGCTGTCGGCGCGGGCCCATCTGCTGGAGAAGACCGGCGACTTCAGTGAGGCGTACGCGTGCTACCGGCGCGCCGCGAAGGGCACCGCCAGCCTCGCCGAGCAGCGCTATCTGGAGACCCGCGCCGTCCGGGTGGCCCGGCTCGCCCCCGAGGCGCCGCCGGGGCGGCAGCCGTGAAACCGCAGCGGGTGCCGCGTCCCGCGCCGGCCTGAATCCCCGGCCTTCCGGGGGGGCGGGCCGGCGAGTCCTCGCTTGATCCCGCGACGCGCCGCGTGCTAGAAGGGGGCCGGTGCGATTCCAAGGTGCGGCGGTGAAAGCCCGCCGGTTCCGCTGGTGGCAGCGGGACGACCCGGTGTGATTCCGGGGCCACGCGGTGACACCCCGCCACCTCTCGGGCCCGACGCGGGCCCCTGCGTTCTTGGTGCGGCCGGGCCGTCCGGCCGCTGTCGAGAGGTGGTTGACGTGTTCACCGGACACATCCAGGAGATCGGCACCGTCGTGGACGCAGGCGGGGACCGGTTCGCGATCCGCGCTCCGCAGGCCGCCGCCCGGGCACCGGGCACCGTCTGCGTGAACGGCGTGGGACTGACCGTCACACCGGCCTCCGCGGCCGAGGGGGTGCTGGCCGGGTGCGTGTCCGCGGACACCCGCCGCAGGTCGACGCTCGGCCGGCTGCGGGCCGGGGCGCGGGTCAACGTCGAGGCGCCGCTGCGGCTCGGCGACCCCGGCGGCGGGCATCTGGTGCAGGGCGACGTCGAGGCCGTGGGCAAGGTGGTGCGGATCGACGACGTCGGGATCACCCGGCGGATGTGGATCAAGCCGCCGGAGCGGTTCACCGCGCTGATCACCGCGAAGGCCCAGCTCGCCGTCGACGGGGTGAGCCTGACCGTCGCCGAGGTGGCCCGCGACCGGTTCGCCGTGGCACTCGTCCCGCTGACCCTGCAGGCCACCACGCTGGCGGAGTTGGCCGTCGGGGACCGGGTGAACCTCGAACCCGACCTGGTGACGCGGCTGGCGCGGCGCTGGCCCTGCGACGCGCGGAAGGCCGTGGCCGAGGTGGTCGCGGCGCTGCCGTGGGCCGGCCGGGTCACCGGCACCCGCGGGGTGCAGCAGGCGGTCGCCCAACTGGCCGCCGGCGGCGCCGTGGTGATCTGGGACCCGGAGCGGGAGTGCGAGGGCGACGTGGTGTTCGCGGGGGCCCGGCTGCGACCGGAGGCGTTCACCTTCCTGCTCACGCAGGTGTGCGGCCATCCGACGGTGCCCTGCGCGCCGGAGGTCCTGGAACGCCTGGAACTCGGCCCGGTTCCCGGGCCGGGCGACCGGCACGGCACGCGGCCGCACATCCCGGTCGATCTGGCGGCGGCCACCGGCACCGGCGTGTCGGCGGCCGAACGCGCGGCCACCGTACGGCGGTTGGCGCATCCCGACGCCCGCCCTGACGACTTCCTGCGCCCCGGGCACGTCTTCCCGCTGGCGGCCCGCCCCGGCGGGCTCGCCGAGCGGGCGGGCCACACCGAGGCCACGGTCGCGCTGTGCACGGCGGCCGGGCTGCCGCCGGTGGGCGTGTGCTGCGAGGTCATGAACGAGGACGGCACCATGGCGGTGGCCGCCGACCTGGAGGTCGCCGCGCTGCGCTGGGGTCTGCCGCTGCTGGACATCGCCGACCTGACGGCGCACCTGTAGCGGCAGGCCACGGACGCTTCGCGAAGCCGCCGGCTGTGGGGTGGCCGGAAGCGTTTCCGGTGGCCCGCGGTGCCCGCTCGGGCGCCGCGGGCCGCCTTCGTCAACTCGGAATGCTCCACTGCTGGTTGGCGCTGTCGAAGCAGGTCCAGATCTGCAGGCGCGTGCCGTTGGCGGAGCTGGGGCCGGTGGCGTCGAGGCACTTGCCGGAAGCCGGGTTGACCAGCTCGCCGTTGGACTGGTGCTGCCATGCCTGGGCGGCGGTGCCGTTGCAGTCGTAGAGCTGCACCTGGGTGCCGTCGGCGGTGCCGGCCGCGGTGACGTCCATGCACTTGCCGAGGGCCTTCAGCGTGCCGTCGGACCCGACGGTCCACTGCTGGGCGCCGGTGCCGTTGCAGTCGTACAGCTGGACGGCGGTCCCGTTGGCGCTGCTGGCGCCGGCCACGTCCACGCACTTGCCGCCGTAGCCGGTTATCTGGCCGGTCTTTCCGGTACCGCCACCGCCGGTGCTGCCGGTGGTGAGCTGGTTGAAGATCCGCGAGTAGGCGTAGCCCGCGGGCTTGTCGTAGAAGTCGACCTCCCAGAAGGACAGTTCCTGCACGCCGTTGGAGGCGGCGAAGCCCTCCAGCGACTGGGCGTCGGACTGCGAGAAGTACTCGTTGTCGTCGTTCTGGCCCGCGATCGTGGTCAGGCCGATCCGGTTGTACGCGGCCGAGGTGGAGATGCCGTAGAGGCCGGCGAGCTGGCTCGCGGTGCCGCGGGCCGCGGACTCGGCGTCGGCCAGCGCGTTCTGGCCGTCCCCGAAGTCCATGGTCATGATGTTCACCGCGCTGACGTCGACGCCCTTGCTCTTGGCGTCGCTGAGCACCCCGTACTCCTGCGAGGGCAGGCCGCCGGGGTCGACGGCGAGCGTGTACGCCACCTGCACGGACGGGTTCTGCGCCTGGAGTGCGGCGAGCGCCTGGTTGCGGCGCTGGTTGGCGGCGCTGTCGCCCAGCGTGCCGCCCTCGATGTCGAAGTCGAGCCGGGTGATGCCGTAGGTGTTGACGATGGCGGCGTAGGCCGCGGTGAGCGAGGACACCGACGTGCAGGTCTGGGCGAGTTCGCCGCCCTCCGCACCGCCGAAGGAGATGATCGCGGTGCCGCCGGCCGCCTTGAGCGCGTTGATCTGCGAGGTGTAGGCGCCGACCCCGTCGCCGCTGGCCTCCCACTGTGCGGTGCAGCCGGACTTCGGGATGAGGAAGGCGAGCGTGTAGTACTTCAGGCCGGTGGCGTTCATGTCGGACGCCATGTCGTTGGCCGTGTTGCCGTCGATCTGCAGGTAGGGGGCGGCGAAGTGGGCGGGAAGTCCGGTCGCGGCATGGGCCTGGCCCGTGGTGCCGAGGCAGGCGGCCGCGAGGGCGACGGCCGTCGTGGCGACGGGGGCTACGCCGTTTCTGAAACGCATGGGGGCTCCGTGTGAGGCCGATGAGGTGGGGGGTGTTTCAGCTGGCCGAGCAGAGCGGAGTCTGCGCGCGTTCATGACATGCCGTCAAGACAAGAGACAGGAAACCTTCCTGATGGATCATGATGACCGCGACCAGGGAATCCGTACCCGGGCTCTGACCCGCGCGTTCGCAACTTGGAAGCAGAATCAGCCAATCGGCGGGACACGGCCCCGCCGGCTGCAGAAGGCAAAGGTCCGGTCAGCCCGGCGGGCCGTCATGCCCGCGCACTGACCCGTTTCAGTAACAACGCGCTGCCCGGGAGTGGGGACGCGCCACCGTGCGGGCCGGCCCGCCGGGCATCAGCCGTCGAACCGGCTCCAGGGGAACGGGTACTCGCCGAGCGGCGTCAGGGTCTGCCGGTCGAGCGTGCCGAAGGCGGCGATGGCTTCCGTGTCGTCGGCGTTGATCAGGGCCAGCAGCCCCGGCGCGGCGTAGAAGCTCTCGGAGGTGAACATGGGCAGGAACGGGCTGAGCGGGACAGGGCGCAGGACGTCCCGCAGCGGGGCGAGGCGGGACGGCGGCATCACCTTGGTCCACGCCTGGCCGGGCGCGACGAGCTGGGTGTGGTAGAGGACGTACTGCAGCAGGAACCGGCTCAGGGGCTCCCGCTCCACGACCACCTCCGGGTCCGGCCGGTGGGGATCGAAGGTCATCCACACGGCGGGGTCGGCCCCGTCCGTGCCTTCAGGCGGCCACGGCACCGACCAGTCCCAGGAGCCCTGGGACTCCAGCGCGAAGACCAGCCGGTCGCCGAGCGGCCCGGCAGCGCGCTCCGGCTGCCGCAGCAGCGGGTTGTGGAAGGCACGGAGCCCCGGCCGCAGGCGGGCCAGGCGGTACAGCGCGGCCAGCGCCTCCGGCATCGCGTCGGACCCGGCGTCCGCGCCGTCCGCCCGGCTCTGCGCGTCCTCCTGGTCCTCGTCCCCGTCCGAGGCGGGGTACCAGCCGAGGACGAACGCCTCCAGCGCCCGGAGGGGGTCGGAGTCCACGAGCGCCACCCACTCCGCACCGGGCAGGGGAACGCGGGCGTCGTCGGTCGGCTGAGCAGGCACGATGATCACACCGGCATGGTCGCAGACGGCGAGGCGGCGCCCGCGCTCAGGTCTGCACCGCGTACACCAGACCGCTCTTGCTGCCGACGTAGACCACGCCGTCCGCCACGGCCGGCGACCAGGCACCGCCGTTCGTGGGGAAGGCCCAGCGCTGCCTGCCCGTCGCGGCGTCCACCGCGTACAGGTGGCTGTCGTCGCTGCCGGTGTACACCACGCCGCCCGCCACGGCCGGGCTGGAGTCGATGAGGTCGCCGGTGCGGAAGGCCCAGCGTTTGGCGCCCGTTCTCGCGTCGAGCGCGTACAGGCGCTCGTCGTCGGCTCCGAAGTAGACCGCGCCGCCGGCGACCGTGGGCGTGGAGTTCACGCCTTCCACCTCGAACGCCCAGCGCTTGCTGCCCTTGGCGGCGTCGAGCGCGTACAGGTGGTGGTCGAGGCTGCCGAAGTAGACCGTGCCGTTCGCGACCGTCGCCGACGACCCGACGAGGTCGCCGGTCGGGAAGGTCCAGCGCACCTTGCCGGTGGCGGAGTCCAGGGCGTACAGGTCGTGGCCCAGGGCGCCGATGTAGACGAGGCCGCCGGCCACGGCGGGCGACAGTTCGATCAGGCCGTCCGGGGAGAACTGGTGGCTCCAGCGCTTGTTCCCGGTGAGGGCGTCCACCGCGTACATGTTCCGGTCGGTGCTGCCGAAATAGAGCACTCCGTCGACGAGGACGGGCGACGAGTCGACGGAGCCGCCAGTGCGGAAGGCCCAGCGTTTCCTGCCCGTGCCGGCGTCCAGGGCGTACAGGTTGTTGTCGGTGCTGCCGGCGTAGACCAGGCCGTTCGCCAGCGTCGCCGTCGACCGCATCAGGCCCTCGCTGGCGAAGGCCCAGCGCTGCTTGCCCGTCGCGGCGTCGACGGCGTAGAAGCTGTGGTCGTTGCTGCCGAAGTAGACGACCCCGCCGGCGACGGTCGGCGTCGTCTGCACCTTGTCGCCGGCGCTGAACTCCCAGCGTTTCCTGCCGGGTCGGAACGTGGGCGGCGGCGTGGAGGGCGCCGGCCGGGTGGTCGCCGTGCCGCCGCCGGCGGGCGGACCGGCCGAGCTGGAGCCGTCACCGGTGGCCCGCCACACGGCGATGCCGGCTCCGGCCGCCACCGCCATACCGGTCAGGGCGAGCAGGGCGCCGCGCCGGGAGAGGGGGCCGGGAAGGACGCCGGGGTAAGGGATCGCCGGTGGCGCGGGCTCGGGCACCGGGTCGTCCGCCGCCGGCGGTGGGACGAAGCCCTGGGCGGCCTGATCGCCGGTCTGGGTGAGGGCCTCGTGCAGGCCGGGAGCGCGGGCGGGGACCGGCACCGCGGCCGGGCCCGGCTGCCCGGCGGGGGCCTGCGCCGTCGCTGCTTGGGATATGTCGGGCGTCGCGGGAGGCGCGGCCGGGCCCGGCTGGGGCGCGGAGGCGGCGTCGGCAACGGTGGGGGTGGGGCGGGGAGTCGAGGCCGATG
>WRCZ01000011.1 GCA_009783685.1 Actinomycetes bacterium | reverse complement strand
CACCTCGTCGAGACGCCCGGCGCGGATCCACCGCGCGGCCGCGGTGTAGGCGTGGTCGTCCCGCACCTTGGGGTCGGGCGACACCAGCATCGCTGCCAGCTCCCCGGCGAGCAGGTCCGCCGCCACGTCCGCCGGGAACGGGAAGCCCCCGCCGGCGACCGCCGGCCAGTCCACAAGATCCGTGCGCATCGCGCCAGCCTTCCACGCGCCCCGCACCCCTGTCACCGGCCGCCGGAGAGGCGGCCGTTGGCGGGGTTGCTCCAGCCCGGTCGGCACGCACGCAGACGGGGGCTGGCATGGCGGGCACGACGTACCCCCGGGCAGGACGCCGCGGCGGTCCGAGCCGCGCTGCTCCGCACGCAAGCGACTCGACCGCGCGAGCGGTCGCTGGCCTGGGTGCTCGCCGAGGCCGGCTGCCGCCGACGGCACCCAGCGGCGCGGTCGAGTCGGGGGTGCGGGAACGGGTCGTCGACACCCGGGACCGACCGCCCCCGGGGCTCACACGGCAGCCGAGCCGCCGGTGCCCGTCACTTGGACAGGAAGTCCAGCAGGGCCGGGTTGACGATCTCCGGGTGGGTCCAGGCCACGTTGTGGGGGCCGCCCTCGACCGTGACGAAGGTCAGGTCCTTGATGAGGTCCGGCAGCCGCGCCGCGGTGTTGGGGTAGGGGAGGATGCGGTCCGCGTTGCCGTGGATCAGCAGCGTCGGGACGTCGAACTTCGGCAGGTCCTCGCGGAAGTCGGTGAGCCAGGTGCCGACACAGGCGTACGCCGCGTAAGGGGACGCCGCCACGGCCACGTTGAAGCTGTTGTTCCACGCCTGCTCGCTGATGCGGGTCCCGCTGAACGTGTCGACGTTGTAGAAGTTGTCGAGGAAGTCCTTGAAGTACGCCGGACGGTCGGCGAGCACCGCCGACTTGATGCCGTCGAACACCGAGGCGTCCACGCCCTCCGGGTTGTCGTCCGTCTTGAGCAGGAACGGCGGGATGGCGCCCATCAGCACCGCCTTGCGGACCCGGCCCGAGCCGTACCGGCCGAGGTACCGGGTGACCTCGCCGGTGCCCATGGAGAACCCGCAGAGGTCCACCTCCTGCAACTCCAGGTGGTCGAGCAGCGTGTTGAGGTCCGCGGCGAACGTGTCGTAGTCGTACCCGACCGTGGGCTGGCTGGACTTGCCGAAGCCCCGCCGGTCGTAGGTGATCACCCGGTACCCGGCCTCCAGCAGCACGCGCTCCTGCTTCTCCCACGAGGCGCCGTTGAGCGGGTAGCCGTGGATGAGGACGATCGGCCGGCCGCTGCCGTGGTCCTCGTAGGCGATGTCGATCGAACCGGTGTTCTCCTGGCCGACGGTGACAAAGGGCATGGTGCACTCCGCTGTGGTCTCGTCCGTCGCGGACCGCCGACCTGTGTCGCGGCGGCTCGCCGAGCGCCCCCGGCACCCAACCTGTCCTTCCAGCGAACACCCGCTCGGCCCGGCCCGCCACTGGATAGGCTGCCGCGAATGACCACGACGACCACCCAGGAAGCCTTCCTGCGGGATTTCCACTCCCGCCACCCGGCCGTGACCGCACGGACGTTGGGCGCCGGCCGGGCCCCGGACGGCCGGTCCAGCTACGAGGTCCTGGCCGGCCTGGTGGCCGGGTGCGGCCGCGTCCTGGACCTGGGGTGCGGCGACGGCCCGCTCCTGGAGGTCCTCGCCCGGACCCGCGGCACGCGGACGACCGGCCTGGACCTGTCCCCGGAGGCGCTCGCGCTCGCCCGCCGCAGGCCGGCGCCGGCCGGGGCGCGCGTGGTGGAGGGCCGCGCCCAGCAGTTGCCGTTTTCCCGCGGCAGCTTCGACGCCGTGGCCTCCCACATGGCCCTGATGCTCATGGGCGACGTCGAGCAGGTCGCCGCGGAGGCGGCCCGGGTGCTGGTCCCCGGAGGCGTGCTGGCCTGCGCGGTCGGCGGCGGGGCGGCCGGCGGCGAGGCGTACGAGCTGTTCGTCGCGCTGCTGCGCGCCACCCTCGGAGACGCGCCGCCCGACCAGCGCATCCCCGCCCTCGGCGACCGCCGCACCCGTACCCGCGAGGGCTTCGACGCGGTCTTCGTGCCGGCCGGCTTCGCCCCGTCCGGCTGGCGGACCGTGCCCTTCGACCTGGGTGGCTCCGCCGAGCAGGTGTGGTCAACCGTCTCCGGCGTCTACGACCTCGCCCCCCTCGACGAGGCCGCCGTGGCGGGCCTGCGCACGGCCTTCCTCACCGAGGCGGCCGCCCTGGCCGGACCCGACGGCCGTGTCCCGTGCGCCTTCACGATGCACTTCGTGACGTCCTGCCTGGCGTGAGCGCACGGGCGGACGAGCGAGGCGACCACTGCGCCGCGGGTCGCCCCACCGGTCGCGGACCTGGGCCGCACCCCCCGAGGACCTGCTGGTCCGGTACCTCGCCGGTGGGGCACCACCGTCCAGGACCCGGACGATGGTGTCCACCGCGCTCCCGGCGATGGTGACCCCGCGGAACTCCCTGACCCCGCGGACTCCGTGAGCGCGCGGCTCAGATGTCGCGGAACGTCTCGATCTGCGCGCCGATCGAGTTGAGCCGCTCCGCCAGCTCCTCGTAGCCGCGGTTGATGACGTAGACGTTGCGCAGCACCGAGGTGCCCTCGGCCGCCATCATCGCCAGCAGCACGACCACCGCGGGGCGCAGCGCGGGCGGGCACATCATCTCGGCGGCGCGCCAGCGGGTGGGGCCCTCGACCAGCACCCGGTGCGGGTCGAGCAGCTTGACCTGGGCGCCGAGCCGGGTCAGCTCGGTGAGGTAGATCGCGCGGTTGTCGTAGACCCAGTCGTGGATCAGCGTGGAGCCCTGCGCGGTGGCCGCGATGGCCGCGAAGAACGGCACGTTGTCGATGTTGATGCCGGGGAACGGCATCGGGTGGATCTTGTCGATGGGCGAGCTGAGCTTGGACGGGCGCACCGTCAGGTCGACCAGCCGGGTGCGGCCGTTGTCCGCCCGGTACTCCGGGGTGAGTTCGTGGTCCAGGCCCATCTCCTCCAGGACCGCGAGCTCGATCTCCATGAACTCGATCGGCACCCGGCGGATGGTCAGCTCCGACTCGGTGACCACGGCCGCGGCCAGCAAGCTCATCGCCTCGACCGGGTCCTCGGACGGCGCGTAGTCCACGTCGCGGTCGATGTGGCCGGTGCCGTAGACGGTCAGGGTGGTGGTGCCGATGCCCTCCACCCGCACGCCCAGCTCCTCCAGGAAGAAGCACAGGTCCTGGACCATGTAGTTGGAGCTGGCGTTGCGGATGACGGTGACGCCCTCGTGGCGTGCGGCGGCCAGCAGCGCGTTCTCGGTGACGGTGTCGCCGCGTTCGGTCAGCACGATCGGCCGGTTGGGCGCGATGTCCCGCTCGACCACCGCGTGGTACGAGCCGTCGGTGGCGGTCACGTCGAGCCCGAAGTGGCGCAGCGCGTTCATGTGCGGCTGCACCGTGCGGGTGCCCAGGTCGCAGCCGCCGGCGTACGGGATGCGGAAGCGGTCGGTGCGGTGCAGCAGCGGGCCGAGGAACATGATGACGCTGCGGGTGCGGCGCGCGGCCTCGGTGTCCATGGCGTCCAGCTGCAGTTCGGCGGGCGGCACGATCTCCAGGTCGTTGCCGTCGTTGATCCACCGGGTGCGCACGCCGATACTGCCGAGCACCTCCAGGATCCGGTAGACCTCCTCGATCCTGGCGACCCGGCGCAGGGTGGTGCGTCCGGCGTTCAGCAGGGTCGCGCACAGCAGCGCCACGCAGGCGTTCTTGCTCGTCTTGACGTCGATGGCGCCGGACAGCCGCCGCCGGCCGACCACGCGCAGGTGCATCGGCCCGGCATAGCCCAGCGAGACGATCTCGCTGTCCAGAGCCTCGCCGATCCGCGCGATCATCTCAAGGCTGATGTTCTGGTTGCCTCGTTCGATACGGTTCACCGCGCTCTGGCTGGTGCTCAGTGCCTCGGCGAGCTGTGCCTGTGTCCAGCCACGGTGCTGTCGTGCGTCACGGATGAGCCTGCCGATACGTGCGAGGTAGTCGTCGGTCATACCGCGAGGCTATCTCATAGGTGAGATACGGCCATTCGGGGGCGGCCATTCGTGACACCCTTCGAACAGAACCGGCAAGAAAACGCTACCCGCGCCCGTGCCGCCCGGCATCACGTGCCGGGCGAGGCGACCACGACCTCCTCGTCGGACGGCGGGCGCGGCGACGGCACCACCTGCTCGAACAGCCGGCGGCGCGCGTTGCGCCGGGCCGACCGGGGGACGATCACCGCCATCAGGCAGGAGACCGCCATGCCCAGCAGCCCGACGACCACGCCGAGCTTGGTCGCCAGCGACACCTGCGGCAGCACGAACACCGCGATGTCCAGGCCGAACGACGCCGCGCTCACCACGGTCAGCGCCGCCGCGACCCGGTTGAGCCGGGCGTCCAGCTCCTCCGAGCGCTGCGAGGCGGCGGCCAGCAGCGAGTTGGAGACATAGCCGAGCAGCTTGTCGGCCCGCTCCTGGGTGTCGTCCAGCCCGATCACCTCGCGCGCGGCCAGATAGCTGGCGCGGTGCGCCTGGGTGGACTCGATCCGGTAGCCGTCGAGATGGTGGTAGTCCGCCCACAGCCCGTCGAGGAAGCGCCGGAAGGCGTGCACGTCGGTGCTCTCCGGCTGGCCGTGCGCCAGGTCCGCCAGCACCCAGCGGCCCGCGATCAGCGCGCCGACCAGCAGCGACTGCTGGGCCACCGCGATGTCGGTCGGCTCGGTCATGGTCAGCAGGTCGAACAGCGGGGTGGCCGGATCGCGGTCCCAGGCGTAGGTGTACGGCAGCAGGAGCTGGCAGTCGGGCCCCGCGATCAGCTCCGGCACCCGGGCGTCGGCCTCCCAGGGTGGGTCCAGCGTCACGAAGTGGGCGTTGTAGCGGGCCGACTGGCGGTCGATGGGGGAGCGCCCGCCGCCCAGTGCCAGATCGGGCCGCAGCGCCACGCCGTCCATCAGGCCGCTGGCCACCGAGGCGGCCAGCACCGCGGTGAGCAGCGGCGCGTCCGCCTCCCGCAGCGTCCGGTTGACCTCGGCGTCCAGCGCGTCCAGGTCGTGCAGCGCCAGTTGCCGCAGGTCGCGCTCGTGCCGGAGCGCGTAGACGACCAGCACGGTGCCGGCGGTCAGGATCCGCGCGTGGCAGGCCACGATCTCGGTGCCGGGCAGGTCCACCACCGGGCTCACCAGCGGCGTCAGGTCCAGCTCGATGGTGGTGTCCGGGTTGTACGCCAGCGAGCGCAGCCCGCCGGCCACCGGGCGCAACTCGCCGAGCCCGGGGACGGCGACCGGTTCGGTGCTGACGGCGGGGGAGCGGTGGTGCAGCGGATACGCCCTGCTCTGCAGGTGCAGGACGTCGCTCACCCGGCCGCTCCGTTTCCCGCCGCCCAGGAGACGGCCACGTACTCGGGGATGAGTTCCGCCTCGGACACCTCGACCTTGCCGAGGTAGCGGCGCTGGAGGTCCTCCGGGCCCACGTCCTCCAGGCCGGGGCCGAGCAGCGCGGCCAGCCGGTCGTGGGTGAGGTAGCTGGCGTCGGCGGGTACGGCGCGGCGGCGGAACCAGTCGCGCTGCGCGGCCAGCACCGTGCTGCCCGCGGCGGCGGCCGGCCAGTAGCTGACGGCGGTCACCGCGGTGGTGCCGAAGCCCGCACCCAGGGTGACCACCGCCTCGGCCTCGGCGGGCGGCAGGTAGAACACGACGCCCTCGGCGACGTAGGCCACCGGGCGCCCGCCGGCCAGCTCGCGGACCGTGGCGGTGAGCTGCTTGCGGTCGTCCTCCCGGGCCAGGTCGGCGGCCACGTGGTGCACCTCGCGGTCGGCGGTGGCCCCGCCGTCCACCAGCGCCGCGGCCCGCCGCCGCTTGGCGGCCACCATGTCGGGCAGGTCCACCTCGACCGACGCGGCGAACGGCAGCAGCCACGGGTACGAGGAGAAGCCCGCCCCGCACACCACCAGCACGGTGTCCGGATCGGCGGCCAGGGCGCGGGCCAGGGTGTCGGCGATGACGCGCCCGCGCAGCGACACCACCAGGTCGTCGTGGGAGTACACCGCGGCCGCGTACTCGTCCCAGAGCTCGCGCACCGCGCCGCGCTCGCCGTCCGGGATCCAGGCTCCGGCCAGCCGGTCCTCGGCGAGCTCGGGTCTGCGCGCCCGCGACTCGTTCACGAGATATGCGGTCAGCTCGACACCGTCGCGCATGCCGGACAACCCCCGTCCTGTGTTCCGTGACATGCCGTCAACCTCCTTCGTACCACTGCCCGATGGTCCCGGCGCAAGTGCGGGACGGGCGGGCAGCGGCACGGCGGGCGCGTCCGGGGCGGGGACGCGGGGGAGCGCGGCGCGCGCCGGCCGGGTGCGGGGGGCGTCCGCGCCCCCGGCCGTCCGACCGGGTGGACCGGTCCGGGCGGGCCCGCCGGGACGCCCGGTCATGGATCGCGGCCATCCGGGTACCCGGCGGGCCTGGGCATGACCCGGCGAGGCTCGTGTACTAGAGTTATCTCGACATCGAGATATCTGCCGAGGCGTACCGTCAGACGGCAGCAGTGCGGTGGTACGCGCGAGAACATGCATGAAGGAGACTGTCGTGTCGGCGAACAGCTTCGACGCCCGCAGCACCCTGCAGGTGGGCGACGAATCGTATGAGATCTTCCGGCTGGACAAGGTGGAGGGCTCCGCCCGGCTGCCGTACAGCCTGAAGGTGCTGCTGGAGAACCTCCTGCGCACCGAGGACGGCGCCAACATCACCGCCGACCACATCCGGGCCCTCGGCGGCTGGGACTCGCAGGCCCAGCCGAGCCAGGAGATCCAGTTCACCCCGGCCCGCGTGATCATGCAGGACTTCACCGGCGTGCCCTGCGTGGTCGACCTGGCCACCATGCGCGAGGCCGTCAAGGAGCTGGGCGGCGACCCGGCGAAGATCAACCCGCTCGCGCCGGCCGAGCTGGTCATCGACCACTCGGTGATCGCCGACCGCTTCGGCACCCCCGAGTCCTTCGCGCAGAACGTGGAGCTGGAGTACGGCCGCAACAAGGAGCGCTACCAGTTCCTGCGCTGGGGCCAGACCGCGTTCGACGAGTTCAAGGTCGTCCCGCCGGGCACCGGCATCGTCCACCAGGTGAACATCGAGCACCTGGCCCGCACCGTCATGGTCAGGAACGGCCAGGCGTACCCCGACACCCTCGTCGGCACCGACTCGCACACCACCATGGTCAACGGCCTGGGCGTGCTGGGCTGGGGCGTCGGCGGCATCGAGGCCGAGGCCGCGATGCTCGGCCAGCCGGTGTCGATGCTCATCCCGCGCGTCGTCGGCTTCAAGCTGACCGGCGAGCTGCCCGCCGGCACCACCGCCACCGACCTGGTGCTGACCATCACCGAGATGCTGCGCAAGCACGGTGTCGTCGGCAAGTTCGTGGAGTTCTACGGCGAGGGCGTGGCCGCCACCTCGCTCGCCAACCGCGCCACCATCGGCAACATGTCGCCGGAGTTCGGCTCCACCGCCGCCATCTTCCCGATCGACGCCGAGACCCTCAGCTACCTCACGCTGACCGGCCGCAGCGAGCAGCAGGTCGCGCTGGTCGAGGCGTACGCCAAGGAGCAGGGCCTGTGGCTGGACCCGGCCGCCGAGCCGGACTACTCCGAGAAGCTGGAACTGGACCTGTCCACCGTGGTGCCGTCCATCGCCGGCCCCAAGCGCCCGCAGGACCGCATCGTGCTGGCCAAGGCCGCCGAGCAGTTCGCCCGCGACGTGCGCAACTACGTCAACGACGACCAGGAGGCCGGCAAGGAGTCCTTCCCGGCCTCGGACGCCCCGGCGCTCGCCCACAACGGCGTGCCCACCAAGCCGACCCTGGTCACCGCCGCCGACGGCACCAGCTACGAGATCGACCACGGCGCCGTCACCGTCGCCGCGATCACCTCCTGCACCAACACCTCGAACCCGTACGTGATGGTCGCCGCCGCGCTGGTGGCCAAGAAGGCGGTCGAGAAGGGCCTGACCCGCAAGCCGTGGGTGAAGACCACCCTGGCCCCCGGCTCGAAGGTCGTCACCGACTACTTCGACAAGGCCAACCTGACCCCGTACCTGGACAAGCTGGGCTTCAACCTGGTCGGTTACGGCTGCACCACCTGCATCGGCAACTCGGGCCCGCTGCCCGAGGAGGTCTCCAAGGCGGTCAACGAGGCCGACCTGGCGGTCACCTCGGTGCTCTCCGGCAACCGCAACTTCGAGGGCCGGATCAACCCGGACGTCAAGATGAACTACCTGGCGTCCCCGCCGCTGGTCGTCGCGTACGCCATCGCCGGCTCCATGAAGGTCGACATCACCCGCGACGCGCTGGGCATCGACCAGGAGGGCAAGCCGGTCCACCTGGCCGACATCTGGCCGTCCGAGGCCGAGGTCAACGACGTGGTCGCGTCCGCGATCGGCCAGGACATGTTCAGCCAGTCCTACGAGGACGTGTTCGCCGGCGACGCCCAGTGGCAGGCGCTGCCGGTGCCCACCGGCAACACCTTCGAGTGGGACGCGGAGTCCACCTACGTCCGCAAGCCCCCGTACTTCGAGGGCATGGAGATGGAGCCGGTCCCGGTCACCGACATCGCCGGCGCCCGCGTGCTGGCCAAGCTCGGCGACTCGGTCACCACCGACCACATCTCGCCGGCCGGCGCCATCAAGGCCGACACCCCGGCCGGGCAGTACCTCACCGAGCACGGCGTGCAGCGCCGCGACTTCAACAGCTACGGCTCGCGCCGCGGCAACCACGAGGTCATGATCCGGGGCACCTTCGCCAACATCCGGCTGCGCAACCAGATCGCGCCCGGGACCGAGGGCGGCTTCACCCGCGACTTCACGGTGGACGGCGGGCCGGTGGCGTTCATCTACGACGCCTCCCGCAACTACATCGAGCAGGGCGTGCCGCTGGTCGTCCTGGCGGGCAAGGAGTACGGCTCCGGCTCGTCCCGCGACTGGGCCGCCAAGGGCACCGCGCTGCTCGGCGTGAAGGCCGTCATCGCCGAGTCCTACGAGCGCATCCACCGCTCGAACCTGATCGGCATGGGCGTGCTGCCGCTGCAGTTCCCGGAGGGCGGCTCGGCGCAGGCGCTGGGCCTGACGGGTGAGGAGACGTTCTCCGTCTCCGGTGTCACCGCGCTCAACGACGGCGCCACCCCCCGCACGGTGAAGGTCACCACGGACACCGGCGTGGAGTTCGACGCGGTCGTCCGGATCGACACCCCCGGAGAGGCGGACTACTACCGCAACGGCGGCATCATGCAGTACGTGCTGCGCTCGCTGATCCGCAAGTGACGCCCCCCTCCCGGCGACCGCCGTACGGCGGTCGCTGAGCGGCCTGCAGGACCCTTCAGGGCCGCATCCCGGCATTCGCCGGGGTGCGGCCCTGAACGCTCTTCACGCGCCCGCAGCGTGCCGGATTACCTGCCCGGTCCACGTTTCGGCCAGGTCTCAACTCGGGAAAGCTTGTCGGTCCAGGTTGTCTCGATCTTGCCCTCCCCGAGCCAAGTGGACTATACCTGTCGGCGTCCAAGGAACCCGCTGGGAGCGGGGACGCGCGGGGGGCGGACGAGTGGCACAGCCGGTCGTTTTCGATATCGTTCCTCGCCTCACTGGATGTACGGCATCACTCACGCTTCAACTGTTCGCGGTAGTCGGCGGATTCCGCTGCACCGCATGAGTCCTGGAGAAGGCGAGGACTTGAGCATGGGATCCGAAATGAACCGCCGGGATCTGGTCAAGCGGTCTGCGGCGCTTGGCCTGGTGGCTGTTCCCTCGGCCGGTCTGCTGAGCGCGTGCGCGTCCAGCGGTGGTGGCAGCGACAACAGCACCACGAAGCCCTCGAAGGGGGCGGCGAGCAAGGACAACCCCTTCGGCGTCAACGACTCCGCGCCGCTCGACATCGTCATCTTCGACGGCGGTTACGGCCACGACTACGCGACCGCGCTCGGCAAGCTCTACGAGTCCAAGCACTCGGGCTCCAAGGTCAGCGTCACGCCGACGCAGGACATCACCGGCAAGCTGCAGCCGCGCTTCAACGGCGGCAACCCGCCGGACGTCATCGACGACTCGGGCGCCCAGCAGATCAAGCTCGACGTCCTGCAGAAGAACGGTCAGCTGTCCGACCTCACGCCGCTGCTCGACGCGCCGTACCTGGACGACCCGAGCAAGAAGATCCGCGACGTGCTGCAGCCCGGCACGATCGAGACCGGCACGCTCGACGGCAAGATGGTGCAGCTGAGCTACATCTACACCGTGTGGGGTCTGTGGTACTCCGGCAAGCTCTTCAAGGAGAAGGGCTGGACCGAGCCGAAGACGTGGGCCGACTTCATGTCGCTCTCCGCGGAGATCAAGAAGGCCGGCATCGCGCCCTTCGCCCACCAGGGCAAGTACCCGTACTACATCAACGTCTGCATCATGGACCTGATCGCCAAGAACGGCGGTACGGACCTGCAGAAGCGCATCGACGCCTTCGACCCGACCGCCTGGGACGACCCGGCCGTCCTCAAGGGCATCTCGGCCATCTACGAGATCGTCGACAAGGGCTTCCTGCTTCCCGGCACCAACGGTCTGACCCACATCGAGTCGCAGACCAAGTGGAACCAGTACAAGGCCGCGTTCATCCCCTGCGGTTCCTGGCTGGAGAACGAGCAGCTCAAGGCCACCCCGAGCGACTTCGACATGAAGTTCATGCCGATGCCCTCGCTCGACGGCGACAAGCTGCCGTTCGACGCGATCCGCGCCGGTGCCGGCGAGCCCTTCATCGTCCCGGCCAAGGCCAAGAACCAGGCCGGCGGCATGGAGTTCCTGCGCATGATGCTGACGAAGGAGGGCTCCGGCAAGTTCGCCGCCGCGGCCAACTCCCTCACCGTCCTGAAGGACGGCGTGGGCTCCGACGTCCAGCTGCGTCCGGGCACCGCGTCCACGGTGACCGCGCTGTCCGCCGCGGGCACCAACACCTTCAACTACAACTACCCGAACACCAACAGCCAGTTCGACACGGACCTGCAGAACCTCAGCGCCGAGCTGATGGCCAAGCGCCTGAAGCCGGCCGAGTGGGTCGCCAAGGCCAAGCAGCTCGCCACCAAGGCCAAGAGCAGCTGATTCGCCGACAGCGTGCGTGAGGCGGGGGCCGGAGATCTGCCGGCCCCCGCTCCGGCACAGCCTCCCGACCAGGAGCAGGATCCATGCAGCAACGCAAATACCCCTTCATCGTGGGGTTCCTCATCGTTCCGCTCGTCCTCTACATCACGTTCGTGATCTGGCCGTACATCCAGACGATCGGCTATTCGCTCACGGACTGGAAGGGCGAGTCGCAGACCTTCAAGTTCATCGGCTTCCAGAACTACAGCGACCTGTTCCACGACAGCGTGTTCAAGACCGCGTTGTGGCACAACATCCTGCTCCTGATCTTCCTGCCGGTCATCACCATTCTGCTCGCCCTGTTCTTCGCCTTCATGGTGAACGTCGGCGGGCGTTCCGTGGCCGGCGGTGTCCAGGGTGTGCGGGGCGCCTCGATCTACAAGGTCGTCTACTTCTTCCCGCAGGTTCTCTCGGTCGCCATTCTCATCGTGCTGTTCGGCGCGGTGTACCGCAGTGACGGCGCGGGTCTGCTCAACGGCGTGCTGGTGAAGCTGCACCTGGAGGACGCCAACAACCCGATCGAGTGGCTGAACGACCCCAACCTGGTGCTGTGGTGCCTGCTCGGCGTCCAGGTCTGGGCCGGCGTCGGCTTCTACCTGGTGCTGTTCTCGGCCGCCATGCAGTCCATCCCCAAGGACATCTACGAGGCGGCGCTGCTGGACGGCGCCGGGCGCTCGCAGACCTTCTTCAAGGTCACGCTCCCGCTGCTGTGGGACACGGTGCAGACATCGTGGGTGTACATCTCGATCTTCGCCATGGACTTCTTCGCACTGGTCTCCGGTCTGACACAGGGAACCTACGGCGGTGGCCCCGACCACCACAGCGAGGTCATGTCGACCTACCTGATGCGTAACTTCCTGTACTTCGGTAAGAGCGGCTACGCCTGCGCGCAGGGCGTCATGATCATGCTGCTGACGTTGGTCGTGTCCGTGATCACGCTGCGGGCCTCCCGCCGTGAACGCATCGAGTTCTGAGCGGGGAAGCACCATGACCTCACCCATCACCGAGTCGCAGGCCGGTCTGATCAACCAGGCCCCCGCCGCGAAGGGGCTCCGCAAGGGACAGAAGGCGACGGACGACGGCAGCTACGACGGCGCCGGCGGCCGGGTCCTGAACGTCTTCTCGCACGGCTTCCTGATCCTCTGGGCGATCCTGATCATCCTGCCGCTGCTGTGGATCATCCTCGGCGCGTTCAAGAACAATGCGGAGATCGGGTCCAGCGCCTGGTCCTGGCCGTCGCACTGGAGCTTCGGCTCGTTCGGCCGCGCCTGGGACAAGGGCATCGGGAAGTTCTTCCTGAACACCGTGATCGTGATGATCTTCTCGGTGCCGCTGACCATGCTCTTCGGCTCCATGGTCGCCTACGTGCTGGCGCGGTACACCTTCCCCGGCAACAGGTTCTTCTACTTCCTGTTCGTCGGCGGCGCGATGTTCCCCTACTTCCTCGCGCTGGTGCCGCTGTTCTTCATGGTCAAGAACCTCGGCATGCTGAACACGTACCAGGGCCTGATCCTGGTGTACATCGCGTACTCGCTGCCGTTCACCACCTTCTTCATGCACTCGTTCTTCAAGACGCTGCCCACGGCGGTGCACGAGGCGGCGGTGCTGGACGGGGCCTCGCACACCAGGACCTTCTTCCAGGTCATGATGCCGATGGCCAAGCCGGGCCTGCTGAGCGTCGGCATCTTCAACGTGCTCGGCCAGTGGAACCAGTACATCCTGCCGGTGACCCTGATGCAGCCGCAGTCCAGCACCGACCCGGACCGGTCGATGCTGGCCCAGGGCCTGGTGAACCTCTCGCTCCAGCAGGGCTACGCCGGCGACTACCCGGCGCTGTTCGCCGGTATGGTCGTCGCCATGCTGCCGGTGCTGGTGGTGTACCTGTCCTTCCAGCGCCAGGTCCAGGCGGGTCTCACCGCGGGCACCCTGAAGTAGTACGGGTCCGGCGAGTCCGGACGAATCGGGCGCGTCACGACGAGCGGCTCCGCGACCCCGCGGAGCCGCTCGTCGGCGTTTCCCGGCGGGGAAAACCGATAACGGTGTGGTTCTGCCCCTTGACGGGACATCACACCAAACACTCAACTTAGAGTTCACATGTTGTAGACGACGGGGTCTCGCGGGTGTGGCGACATCGACACCGGCCCGGGTCCCGTCCCGTGCGGGCAGACGGAGCTGTCTCCGCCTGCCGGGCAGGAGTGGATGTCGTGGAGACTCCGGGATCGCAGTCGTCGCTGCACCGGGCCAACCTGGAGCGCGTGGTGCGGGCCGTCCGGCTCGCCGGATCGCTGACCCAGGCCGAGATCGCGCGGAGCACGGGGCTGTCGGCGGCGACGGTGTCCAACATCGTCCGCGAGCTGCGCGACAACGGAACGGTGCAGGTCACGCCGACCTCCTCGGGCGGTCGGCGGGCCCGCAGCGTGGCGCTGTCCGGGGACGCGGGGATCGTCGTCGGAGTCGACTTCGGGCACTCGCACCTGCGGGTGGCGGTCGGCAACCTGGCGCACCAGGTGCTGGCCGAGCAGTCCGAGCCGATCGACGTGGACGCCTCCGCGTCCACGGGCTTCGACCGGGCCGAGCAACTGGTGGGCCGGCTGGTGGAGTCCACCGGGATCGGCCCGGAGAAGGTGCTGGGCGTCGGCCTCGGCGTGCCGGGCCCGATCGACGTGGAGACCGGCGCGCTGGGCTCGACCGCGATCCTGCCCGGCTGGATCGGCGTCAACCCCCGTCAGGAGATGTCCGACCGGCTCGGCGTGCCCGTGCAGGTGGACAACGACGCCAACCTGGGCGCCCTCGGCGAGCTCGTGTGGGGCGGCGGGCGCGGCGTGAAGGACCTGGCCTACATCAAGGTCGCCAGCGGCGTCGGCGCCGGCCTGGTGATCGACGGCCGGATCTACCGCGGGCCCGGCGGCACGGCCGGGGAGATCGGCCACATCACGCTCGACGAGTCGGGACCGGTGTGCCGCTGCGGCAACCGCGGCTGCCTGGAGACGTTCACCGCCGCCCGCTACGTGCTGGAGCTGCTGCGCGGCAGCCACGGCGAGGGGCTCACGATCCCGCGCATCGTGCAGCTGGGCCGCGAGGGCGACCCCGGCTGCCGCCGGGTCATCGGCGACGTGGGGCGGCACATAGGCATGGGCGTGGCCAGTCTCTGCAACCTCCTGAACCCCAGCAGGATCGTGCTGGGCGGCGACCTCGCGGAGGCCGGCGAGCTGGTCCTGGGCCCGATCAGGGAGTCCGTGTCCCGCTACGCCATCCCCAGCGCCGCCCAACGGCTGTCCGTGGTACCCGGATCGCTCGGTGCCAGGGCCGAAGTTCTGGGGGCACTTGCCCTGGTTTTGAGTGAAATGGGCGATTCGACCCTTCTGGACGGCAACACTCCGGTTGATACCCCCGCCTTCTCGGCATAACGGAGCGTTCACACAGCTAACGAAACGGGTCGTTGCCATCTCGTTAAGTGTTTACTTCTTGACGACATGGCGTCAGCCGGAGTTGACTCACGAGCACCTCGGCCGCGGTGTTGCGGCCCTGTCAGGGAGGCAACCTCACATGAACGCAATGACGCGTCGTCTCGCTGTCGGAACGGTCGCCGTTTCGATCGCGCTCACCATGGCCGCGTGTGGCAAGGCCGGTGACAAGAAGTCCGATGGCGGCAACGCGAGCAGCAGCGCGGGTGGCAAGTCCATCGGCCTGCTCCTCCCGGAGAACGCCACGACGCGGTACGAGAAGTTCGACAAGCCGCTGATCGAGGCCAAGATCAAGTCCCTGTGCTCCGACTGCACCGTCGAGTACGCGAACGCCGGCGCCGACCCGCAGAAGCAGGCGCAGCAGGTCCAGACCATGATCACCAAGGGCGTCAAGGTCCTGATCGTGGACCCGCAGGACTCGGCGGCCATCAAGAGCTCCATCCAGTCCGCGGTCGACAAGGGCATCAAGGTCGTCGCGTACGACCGCCTCGCCCAGGGCCCGATCTCGGCCTACGTCTCCTACGACAACGAGAAGATCGGCGAGCTCCAGGGCCAGTCCCTGCTGGACGCCATGGGCTCGGCCGCCACGCCGCAGGCTAACGTTGTCATGATCGACGGCGACCCGGCCGACCCGAACGCCGCCATGTTCAAGGCCGGCGCCCACAAGGTCCTCGACGGCAAGGTGAAGATCGCCTACGAGCAGAGCGGTCTGTGGAAGGACACGGTCGCCGCCCAGAAGATGACCGCGGCGGTCACCCAGCTCGGCAAGGGCAACATCAAGGGCGTCTACGCGGCGAACGACGGCATGGCCGGCGGTGTCGCCACCGTCCTCAAGGGCAACGGCATGAACGTTCCGCTGACCGGTCAGGACGCCGAACTCGCGGGCCTGCAGCGGATCCTGGCCGGCACTCAGACGGCCACGATCTACAAGCCGTACGCCCCCGAGGCGAACGCCACCGCCGAGATCGCGGTGGACCTGCTGGAGGGCAAGGACTTCAAGTCCGTCGCCACCACGACCGCGACCAGCGCTTCCGGCGAGACGGTCCCGGCCCTGCTGATCGGCGCCACCCCGGTCAACAAGGCGAACATCAAGGACACCGTGATCAAGGACGGTCTGTACACCACCGCCCAGCTCTGCTCCGCCGAGTTCGCCGCGGCCTGCAAGGCTGCCGGCATCCAGTAACACCAGGACGGCGGCCCCGCCGGGACCCGGAACACCGGGAACCGGCGTGCGGCCGCCCTCCGCCGCAGAGCCTGTCCGGCGCCCCGCCCCACCAATCCACCCCGCTGCCGGGGCGGGGCGCCGGACGGAGACCTGTGTACGCGTAGACGTTTCGGCAGTACCTGTAGTTCTGTAGTCCTGTGCTTCGTGCACTCCCTCCGCGGCTGTTCCAGCACGCGGCATCCCCGCCGGTCAGGCGGCGAAGGAGATGGTTCACGTGTCCGCTACGCCCGTGCTGGCGTTGCGCGGAGTCTCCAAGCGATTCGGTGCGGTCCAGGCCCTCACCGATGTCGAACTGGAGGTCCACGCCGGAGAAGTTGTCGCCCTGGTCGGCGACAACGGTGCCGGTAAGTCCACACTGGTCAAGACGATCGCCGGGGTCCACCCGATCGACGAGGGTGTCATCGAGTGGGAGGGCAACGCGGTCAGCATCAACCGGCCGCAGGACGCCCAGCAGCTCGGTGTGGCCACCGTCTACCAGGACCTCGCCCTGTGCGACAACCTCGACGTGGTCGGAAACCTTTACCTCGGACGCGAGTTGCTGCGGCTCGGCAGCCTCGACGAGGTCACCATGGAGCAGCGCGCCCGCGAGCTGCTGAACACGCTGTCGATCCGCATCCCGAGCGTCCGGATCCCGATCGCCAGCCTCTCCGGCGGCCAGCGCCAGGTCGTCGCGATCGCCCGCGCGCTGATCGGCGACCCCAAGGTCGTCATCCTCGACGAGCCCACCGCCGCCCTCGGCGTCGAGCAGACCGCCCAGGTCCTCGACCTGGTGGAGCGGCTCCGCGAGCGCGGTCTGGGCGTCATCCTGATCAGCCACAACATGGCCGACGTCACCGCCGTCGCGGACACCGTCCACGTGCTGCGCCTCGGTCGCAACAACGGTTCCTTCCCGGTGAAGGAGACCTCGAACGAACAGATCATCGCCGCGATCACCGGTGCCACGGACAACGCGGTGACCCGTCGGCAGGCGCGCAACGCGGAGGCGGCCAAGTGAGCAGCGACAAGACCACCCTGGACAAGGGCATCCCGGCGGACGAGGTCCCGCCGCCGGCGGTCGCGGCCATCGACCCCCGGCTGCTGGTCCGCGAAGAGGGCTTCAAGGGCTACATCACCGAGTTCAAGCGCAAGCTCAAGGGCGGCGAGCTGGGGTCCCTCCCGGTCATCGTCGCGCTGATCGTCATCTGGGTGATCTTCCAGAGTCAGAGCAGCAAGTTCCTGACGTCGGGAAACGTCCTCCACATCACGTACTTCCTGTCCGGTACGGGCATGCTGGCCATCGGCCTGGTCTTCGTCCTGCTGCTGGGTGAGATCGACCTGTCGGTCGCGTCGGTCAGCGGCCTGGCCTCGGCGCTGTTCGCGGTGTTCACCGCCACACACGGGGTGAACGTGTGGCTCGCGCTGCTGCTCACGGTCGCGATCGGCGCCGGTATCGGCGTCTTCCAGGGATTCTTCTTCGCGAAGATCGGCGTACCAGCATTCGTCGTCACCCTGGCCGGCTTCCTCGGCTGGAACGGTCTGATGCTGTGGGTGCTGGGTGACACCGGTTCGCTGCAGATCGCCGACAAGGGCCCGATCCACCTGCTCGGGCAGAACTCGTACTTCATGAACCAGGACATCGCGGGCGCGTACGTCCTGGCCACCGTCGGTGTCGCCGCGCTGCTGCTCGGCTCGCTGGTCGAGCAGGGCCGCCGCCGCAAGGCGGGCGTGCCGTTCCGGACCACCGGCGAGATCCTGCTCCGCACCGTGCTGCTGGCGGTCGTGGCCTACGGCATGGCGATCGTCCTCAACAACGCCGGCGGTGTGCCCAACGCGCTGGTGTTCTTCCTGGTCGCGCTGATCATCTGCGACTTCGTGCTGCGCCGCACCACCTTCGGCCGCAAGGTCTTCGCGCTCGGCGGCAGCGTCGAGGCGTCCCGCCGTGCCGGTATCAACGTGGGCGTCGTCCGCATGGCGGTCTTCGGCATCTCCGGTGGCTTCGCGGCGATCGGCGGCCTGTTCCTGGCCGGCCAGACCCAGGCGGCCACCCTGCAGGGTGGCGGCGGCAACCTGCTGATGCTGGCCATCGCCGCTGCGGTCATCGGCGGCACCAGCCTCTTCGGCGGCCGCGGCAACGTCTGGTCCGCCCTGCTGGGCATGCTCGTCATCCAGTCCATCCAGACCGGACTCGACCTGCTCAACATGAACCAGTCGATCCAGTACATGATCACCGGCGCCGTCCTGCTCGCCGCCGTCATCGTCGACTCGGTCTCGCGGCGCACCCAGAAGTCGTCCGGGCGCGCGTAACCGCGACACAGATCACTCGAACCGCCGGGCGGACCTGGACCCTCCAGGACCGTCCGGCGGTTTCGTGCGGTCTAGACTCGTCGGATCGGCCCGACCGGCCGGTAGGAAAAAGCGCGGTGACCCCCACCGCCGCACAGCAGGCGACAGGCAAGCCCCAGGCAGAGCCAAGGCAAGAGGAGGCACGGGTGGCAGTGCTGACCCGTATCAACGGACCCCGCGACCTGGACCCGCTCGGCAGCCAGCAGCTCGAGGAGCTGGCAGCCGAGATCCGTACCTTCCTCGTCGACGCGGTCTCCAAGACCGGTGGGCACCTCGGACCCAACCTCGGTGTGGTGGAGCTGACCATCGCGCTGCACCGGGTCTTCCACTCCCCGCAGGACCGCATCCTCTTCGACACCGGCCACCAGGCATACGTCCACAAGCTGCTGACCGGCCGGCAGGACTTCGCCGGGCTGAAGAGCAAGGGCGGCCTGTCCGGCTACCCGTCGCGGGCCGAGTCCGAGCACGACGTCATCGAGAACAGCCACGCGTCCACCGTGCTGGGCTGGGCCGACGGCCTGGCCAAGGCCAACGAGCTGCTGGGCCGCGACGACCACGTCGTGGCGGTCATCGGCGACGGCGCGCTGACCGGCGGCATGGCCTGGGAGGCGCTGAACAACATCGCCGCCGCCAAGGACCGCCCGCTGGTCATCGTCGTCAACGACAACGAGTGGTCCTACTCGCCGACCATCGGCGGCCTCGCCAACCACCTGGCGACCCTGCGCACCACCGACGGCTACGAGCAGTTCCTGGCCCGCACCAAGGAGCTGCTGGAGCGCACCCCGCTCATCGGCCGCCCGCTCTACGAGACCCTGCACGGCGCCAAGAAGGGCCTGAAGGACTTCATCACCCCGCAGGGCATGTTCGAGGACCTGGGCCTGAAGTACGTCGGCCCGATCGACGGCCACGACATCGAGGCCGTCGAGTCGGCGCTCCAGCGCGCCAAGCGCTTCCGGGGCCCGGTCATCGTGCACTGCATCACCGAGAAGGGCCGCGGCTACACCCCGGCCGAGCGCGACGAGATCGACCGCTTCCACGGCATCGCCCCCATCCACCCCGACACCGGCCTGCCCATCGCGGCCGCCGGCGCGGACTGGACCTCGGTCTTCGGCGACGAGATGCTCGAACTCGGCCGGGAACGCGAGGACATCGTCGCCATCACCGCGGCGATGCTGCACCCGGTCGGCCTGACCAAGTTCGCCAAGGAGTTCCCCGAGCGGGTCTACGACGTCGGCATCGCCGAGCAGCACGCCGCCGTGTCGGCCGCCGGCCTGGCCACCGGCGGGCTGCACCCGGTCGTCGCGGTCTACGCGACGTTCCTCAACCGGGCCTTCGACCAGGTGCTGATGGACGTGGCGCTGCACAAGTGCGGGGTCACCTTCGTGCTGGACCGGGCCGGCGTCACGGGCAGCGACGGCGCCTCGCACAACGGCATGTGGGACATGTCCATCCTCCAGGTCGTCCCCGGCCTGCGGATCGCCGCGCCGCGCGATGCCGACCAGGTGCGCGCCCAGCTGCGCGAGGCCGTCGCGGTCGAGGACGCCCCTACCGTCGTCCGCTACTCCAAGGGCGCGGTCGGCCCCGCGGTCGCGGCCGTCGGCCGGATCGGCGGCATGGACCTGCTGCGCGTCCCGGCCCCCGGCACCGAGCGGCCCGACGTGCTGCTGGTGTCGGTCGGCGCGCTCGCGCCGATGTGCCTGGAGATCGCCTCGCTGCTGGACGCCCAGGGCATCACCGCCACCGTCGTCGACCCGCGCTGGGTCAAGCCGGTCGACGAGGCGCTGCCCGGGCTCGCCGCCCAGCACCGCGTCGTGGTCACCGTCGAGGACAACGGCCGGGTCGGCGGCGTCGGCGCGGCCGTCGCGCAGGCGCTGCGCGACGCCGAGGTGGACGTGCCGCTGCGCGACTTCGGCATCCCGCAGCAGTTCCTCTCCCACGGCTCCCGCAAGGACGTCATGGCCGAGATCGGGCTCACCGCGCCGGCCGTCGCCCGCCAGGTGACCGGGCTCGTCGCCACCATCGACGGCCGCTTCGCCGACGAGGCCGACACCTCCGAGGCCACCCCGGAGATCGCCCGCGACTGATCCGCGGGCCCCGCCGGGCATCCGGCCTCCTTCCGCCTCCGGACAGGGGGGTTCACCCGCAGGGGTGGACCCCCCTCTGCCATGGGACTACGTGTAGGCGCGCCTGTTCGGGTGAGACGGCCCTCCGCAGTGGAGTGTCGACTGCCGGCCCTGCACCGGGCCGGGCAGACCACCTGGAGGTGCCCCATGGGCCTGGACATCGGCTCCCGCAACGACGGCGGCCCCGCGCCGCACCGGCCGGCGCGCGGAGTCTTCCGCACCAAGACCGTCGAGCAGTCCCTCGCGGACACCGAGGAGCCCGGCCACGGGTTGCGGAAGGAGCTGTCCGCGCTCGACCTGGTCGTCTACGGGGTCGGCGTCATCGTCGGCACCGGCATCTTCGTGGTGACCGGCTCGGTCGCCAAGCAGTACGCCGGACCCGCGGTGTCCCTGGCCTTCGTCGCCGCCGGCGTGGTCTGCGCCCTGGCCGCCCTGTGCTACGCCGAGTTCGCCTCCACCGTCCCGGTCGCCGGCTCCGCCTACACCTTCGGCTACGCCTCGATCGGCGAGCTGCCGGCCTGGATCATCGGCTGGGACCTGATCCTGGAACTGGCCCTCGGCGCGGGCGTGGTCGCCGGCGGCTGGTCCGGCTACGTGCGCAGCCTGCTGTCGCACGCGGGGATCGACGTGCCGGCCGCGCTCAGCCACCAGAACGGCGGGTACGGGTTCGACGTGCTGGCCGCCGCACTCGTCCTGGTGCTCACCGGCATCGTGATGATGGGCATGAAACTGTCGGCCCGGATCACCGGCCTCGTGGTGGCGACGAAGATCACCGTGGTGCTGATCGTCATCTTCGCCGGGCTCTTCTACATCACCGGCAGCAACTACAAGCCGTTCCTGCCGCCGTCCCAGCCCAACACCGGCACCGGATCCACCCTGCACGCCCCGCTGGTGCAGGTGATGTTCGGCTTCACCCCGTCGTCGTTCGGCGTCATGGGCATCTTCTCGGCCGCCGCGGTGGTCTTCTTCGCCTTCATCGGCTTCGACATCGTGGCCACCGCCGCCGAGGAGACCCGCCACCCGCAGCGGGACGTGCCGCGCGGCATTCTCGGCTCGCTGGTGGTGTGCACCGTCCTGTACGTGGCGGTCTCGCTGGTCGTCACCGGTATGCAGAAGTACTCAGACCTGGACACCAGCGCCCCGCTGGCCAGCGCGTTCAAGGCGGTCGGCGCGCCCTTCTGGTCCGGCCTGATCAGCTTCGGCGCGGCGGTCGGCCTGACGTCGGTGGTGATGATCCTGCTGCTCGGCCAGACCCGGGTGTTCTTCGCGATGAGCCGGGACGGGCTGCTGCCGCGGGCCTTCTCCCAGGTGCACCCGAAATACGGCACGCCGTACCGGACCACGGTGCTGCTGGGCGTGGTGGTGGCGCTGATCGCCGGCTTCTTCACCGTGGATGAGCTGGAGCAGATGGTGAACATCGGCACCCTGTTCGCGTTCGTGGTCGTCGCCGTCGGCGTGATCGTGCTCCGCCGCACCCGTCCCGACCTGCACCGCGCCTTCCGCGCCCCCTGGGTGCCGGTGCTGCCCGTGCTGTCGGTGTGCGCCTCGCTGTGGCTGATGATCAACCTGAGCGTGGAGACCTGGCTGCGGTTCGCCGGCTGGATGGCGGTCGGCTGCGCCGTCTACTTCGGCTACGGCCGCTCGCACAGCCGGCTGGCCCGCGGCCGGGACGGCGCCCCGGCGCGCTGACGGCCGGGGCCGGCCCGGCGCATACGGGGCGAACGGGGCGCGGGCGGGCGGGGGGAGCGGGGCCGTGGCCGGCTGGGGGCACCCGGAATTCGGGCCCTGGCGCGAGCGGTGGTAGAAATGCGCGAGGAGCCGTGCGGGATGATCGAGGTGGCGTAGTCATGACGGAGTCCAAGGGACCCGAGGCCGGGGACGCGGCCGTTCCCGGCAAGAAGAAGCGGAAGAGCCCGCTGGACCGGGTGCGTCCCTACGCGATGTCCGTCGTGGTGATGGCGGTCGTCTTCGGCATCTCCGCCGTGATCGGCGCCCATGTCCGTGCAGGCAAGGACGACAAGGTCAAGGAGCCCAGCGGCGCCGCGGGCCCCGCGGTGGTCCCGACCGGCCCCGCGGCCCCCACCCCGAGCACCACCGACACCCCCTCGGGCCCGAAGTTCGACGTGCCGGTGCGCCCCAGCATCCCGGTGACCGTCACCGTCTTCGAGGACCTGCGCAGCCCGGAGTCCAAGGCGTTCCACGACCAGTACGGGCCGGTGCTGACCAGCCTGCTCACCACCGGCCAGGTGCAGATCCACTACCGGCTGGTGACGGGGTCCGACGCGAAGTACGGCGGCGACGGCTCGGCGAAGGCCGCCGCGGCGGCGGGCTGCGCCCAGGACCAGAGCCGGTTCACCGCGTTCGTGGACGAGGTGTTCAAGCACCAGCCGGACCCGAAGACCGACGCGCTGGCCAGCGAGAAGGAGCTGCGGTCGCTGGCGAAGGGCGCCCACAAGATCAAGATGCCCACGTTCCTGCCGTGCATCGAGCAGGGCGACCACCTGGGCTGGGTGAAGAAGTCGCAGACCGACTTCGCCGCCGCCGGTCTCGGCGACGTGCCGGTCGTGGAGATCAACAACGTGCCGGTCAAGGACGTCCAGGGCAGCCTGACGCCGCAGAAGCTGCGCTCGATGGTGATGGCCGAGGCCAAGCGCGTGATCAAGGTGCAGGCGACCCCGTCGCCGACGAACACGATGCTGGGCTGAGCCGCCCGCCCCACTGCCGGTGGCCGCACCTCCGGCCGCCCCGAGTCCCCCCGGCAGCCGCCGCAGCCGTATCCCGGCCGCGGCGGCTGCCGGCCGTTGCGGGGCGGGCACGCGTCCCCGCCGAGTCAGGAGGGCGCGCGGGTGAGCAGAGTGTGGCCGAACGGCGTGATGGCGTGGATCACCGTGTTGCCGTGCCGGGTG
>WRCZ01000010.1 GCA_009783685.1 Actinomycetes bacterium | reverse complement strand
CCGTGTAGGCATCGAGCCGAAGGGCCCGCCGGTGTCTAGAGGGAGAACGCGCGCAGGCCCCCGAGGTACGAGGGGGGCGAGCACGATCGACCGGCAGACACCGGGTCTAAGGGCCCGGAGGCGAGAGGCCGGCAAAAAAGCAGCCCGGAGGCGAGAGGCCGGCAAAAAAGGCCCCCTCAAAAAACTACGGGCCGCGGTGCCGGGAGAGGACCCTCAACCTCTCCAGCACCGCAGCCCGGAGCTGCCGCCGGCGCCGTGGCCGGTGGGGTGTGCGGTCCCCACGGGCCCGATAGGGCCGACCTGGGAGGCGCGGCGTAGTCAGGGCAGAGAACGCCTTGCCTCGGTCCGCGCTCCTGTGCGGGGAGCGCGGAGGTCTCACTAGCGATTGTGGACTAGACCATTCGCCCTTGTCCATGGGTTCGCCACGGATTCCGTCCGGGAATTCCCCGCGCCGGGCCTGCGCCAAACGCCGCGCCGCGCCCGTACCTGGGCGGACGGTACGCTCGCAGCGTGCCCTCCATGAACGACCTCGTACGCGAGCACACGGCCCTCGACGACTCCGACCTCGAATGGTTGCACCTGCTCGTCTCGGAGTGGCAGCTGCTCTCCGACCTGTCCTTCGCCGATCTGGTGCTGTGGGTCCCGACCCGGGACGGCACGCGCTACGTCTCCGTCGCGCAGATGCGGCCGAACACCGGCCCGACCTCGTACCAGGACGACATGGTCGGCCACCTGGTGCCGCGCGGGCGGCGGCCGCTGCTGGACGCCGCCCTGGACGAGGGCCGGATCGTGCGCGAGGGCGACCCGGAGTGGCGCGAGGAGGTGCCGGTGCGGGTGGAGTCGATCCCGGTGCGGCGCGAGGGCCGGGTGCTGGGCGTGATCGCCCGCAACACCAACCTGCTGACCGTCCGCACCCCCAGCCGGCTGGAGCTCACGTATCTGCAGAGCGCCTCGGACCTGGCGCAGATGATCGCCGCCGGCACGTTCCCGTTCCCGGCCGAGCAGGTCGACATGGACGCCTCGCCGCGCGCCGGCGACGGGCTGATCCGGCTGGACGCGGACGGCGTCGTCCAGTACGCCAGCCCCAACGCGCTCTCCGCCTACCACCGGCTGGGCCTGGCCGCCGACCTGGTCGGCCACCAGCTGGGCACGACCACGGCCGAACTCGCCCCGGAGCGCGGCCCGGTGGACGAGGCGCTGGTGAAGCTGGCGAGCGGCTGGGCGCCGCGGGAGTTCGAGGTCGAGGGCGGCGACGGCGTCATCCAGCTGCGGGCGATCCCGCTCAGCCCCAAGGGCGTCCGCACCGGCTCCCTGGTCCTGCTCCGGGACGTCACCGAACTGCGGCGCCGCGAGCGGGAGTTGATCACCAAGGACGCCACCATCCGGGAGATCCACCACCGGGTGAAGAACAACCTGCAGACCGTCGCCGCGCTGCTGCGGCTTCAGGCCCGCCGGATGGACTCCGACCGTGCCAGGGAGGCGCTGGAGGAGGCCGTCCGCCGGGTCGGCTCGATCGCGATCGTGCACGAGACGCTGTCCCAAACGCTGGACGAGAGCGTGGAGTTCGACGAGATCGCGGACCGGGTACTGGCGATGGTGGCGGAGATCTCGCCCGGCCGGGTGGCCACCCGCCGCTCGGGCCGGTTCGGTGTGCTCACCGCGGAGGTCGCCACCCCGCTGTCCATGGTGCTCACCGAGCTGCTGCAGAACGCCCTCGAACACGGCTTCGGGCAGGACGAGTCGGGGACCGTCGAGGTCGGCGTGGTGCGCGGCCGGGAGTACGTCACGGTCACCGTGCAGGACGACGGCCGCGGCCTGCCCGAGGGGTTCGACGCCCAGCAGGCCGGCAACCTGGGCCTGCAGATCGTGCGCACGCTGGTGGTGGGGGAGTTGGGCGGCACCTTCGACATGGTGCCGGCGCCCGGCCGCGGCACCCGCGTGGTCCTCGAACTGCCGGTCTGAGCCACCGGCACGGCGGACCGCCAACTGGGCGGCGCCGGCAGGGGAGAAGCAGCAAAGAGCCCCCGCACCATCCGGTGCGGGGGCTTCTCGTGATGCTGCGTGCTGCGCGTATGGCAGGTGCTGCGCGCTGCGGCTCGGGGGGAAGCCTGGGTGTCAGGCGCTGGCGTTGCGGGCCCGGTTGCGGGCGGCGCGGCGCTTCATTGCGCGGCGCTCGTCCTCGCTGAGGCCACCCCAGACGCCGGCGTCCTGGCCGCTTTCCAGCGCCCACTGGAGGCACTGGTCCATGACGGGGCAGCGGCGGCAGACGGCCTTGGCTTCCTCGATCTGCAGCAGCGCAGGACCGGTGTTGCCGATGGGGAAGAAGAGCTCGGGGTCTTCCTCGCGGCAAACGGCGCGGTGACGCCAGTCCATGGCTGCTCCAACTCCTTGTGTGACAAGCACGTTGCTTGTGAATGTGAACGCTTTCACGAATCCCTTCACAGGGAACGGGACGCCACCCGGCCTTCGCCGGTGCGGTCCCGCGGTGTGAAGTGGAGGATTCGGGCTCTCAAGGGGGGCCTCTGTGCGGCCCGTCCCGATCGCCAGTTAGAGGTTCGCAAACCTCGGCTGGAGATACAACCCCTTCCGGCAACTTTTTTTGGAATCCACGGTGTCGCCTCGGTCACAGCCCTACTTCCAAGGGGTGCGGGCCAGCCTAAACGTTCGAGTAAAAGGACTTTAGGCTCTTCGACTTACACAATCACACGCAGTGCACGGCGTACGCCTGTGAAGGTCGCACTCGTACGCAGTCCCAGATGGTCACCGTCCACCTGGAAGGGCAGCGGCGCCTGCGATTGCAAGGTGAAGTCGGTCAGATCGTGCAGCGTCAGGGTGTGCTTGCCGTGCGGTCCCCGCTCCGGGGTGGACCGGAGCAACTGTGCCGCGTAGCGGGTGCCGGTCAGAGCGGACATCCGCGTGATCCCCAGCACATCGAGTGCCGTGTCGAACGACGCTTCGGGTGAGGCGTACACCGGGCGGTTGCCCAGATAGGTCCAGGGGGAGGTGTTGCAGATTATGGCCGTGGTCAGCCCCACCAGCTCCTCGTCGTCGGGGCGCCGCAGGGTTATCGGGCCGCGCCGGCGGTGCGGGTCGGCGAAGAACTGCCGGGCGACCTGCCGCAGGTACAGCGCGTGCGTGGAGCGCTTGCCCAACTCCCTTTGCTGCTCGACCCGTCCGACCACTCCCGCGTCGAACCCCAGGCCCGCGCAGAAGGTGAACCAGCGCGCCGGGACCCCCTCGTCCTCGGTGCCGGGGGTGCCCTCGACGAGCCCCAGCCCCACGGTCCGCGAGGAGCCGGCGCGCAGCGCGTCGAGCAGGGCGCCGGTCGCCTCCACCGCGTCGTTCGGCAGGCCCAGCGCCCGGGCGAAGACGTTGGTGGACCCGCCGGGGACCACGGCGAGCCGCGGCAGCGTGTCCGGGTCGGGTCCGTGGTGCAGCAGCCCGTTGACGATCTCGTTGACCGTGCCGTCGCCGCCGAGCGAGACCACCAGCTCGGTCTCGCCGCCCTCGACCGCCCGTCGCGCCAGGTCCCTCGCGTGCCCCCGGTACTGGGTGGTGGCCACGTCCAGCTTCAGATCGCTGGACAGTGCGGTGCTGATCACGTCGCGGACCCGTGCGCTGGTGGTGGTGGCGGCAGGGTTGACCACGAGAAGAGCACGCATGGTCGACAGCGTACCCAGCGCGATTCCGGCCGGGCTACGCTGAACGATGTGAGCCAGACCCCGAAGCGCCCGTCCTCCGGCACCACCCAGCAGGCCGAACCCGCCGGCCCGCCGCCCCTGCGGCTGACCCTGGCCGCCGCCATCGCCGGCGTCGAAGGGCTCGCGGTGGCCGCCTGGGGCGTGATCATGTGCTTCACCGGCGGCACCAACGCGGTGCTCGCCGGGCTGCTGGTGCTGGTGCTCGCGGCGCTGCCGCTGGGCGCCGCCTACGGCCTGCGCAGGGCCCGCCGCTGGAGCCGCGGTCCCGCGCTGATCATGCAGCTGCTGGCGCTGCCGGTCTCCTGGACGATGCTCAAGAGCGACGGCGGGGTGATCGCCGGCGGAGCGGTGCTGGGCGTGCTGGCGATCGCCGGGCTGGTCCTGCTGGTCCACCCGGCGACCACCGACGCCCTCGGCATCCGCCGCACCGCCTGATCCGCGGGCCGGGCCGGCCCGAAGTCCGCACGCCCCGCACACGACATCCTCACGTCTTCCGCGCGGGGCGGCGGCTCACTCCTCGACCAGCAGCTTGTCCCGGAGCTGCGCCAGGGTGCGCGCCAGCAGGCGGGAGACGTGCATCTGGGAGATGCCGACCTCCTGCGCGATCTGGGACTGGGTCATGTTGCCGAAGAACCGCAGCAGCAGGATCGTCTTCTCCCGCGGCGGCAGCTGCTCCAGCAGCGGCTTGAGCGACTCCCGGTACTCCACGCCCTCCAGCGCCTCGTCCTCGGAGCCGAGGGTGTCGGCGACGGCCGGCGACTCGTCGTCGGTGTCGGGCACGTCGAGGGAGAGCGTGCTGTAGGCGTTGGCGGACTCCAGCCCCTCCAGCACCTCCTCCTCGGAGATCTTCAGGTGCTCGGCCAGCTCGTGCACGGTCGGCGCCCGGCCGTGCCGCTGGGACAGCTCGCCGGTGGCCGTGGTCAGCGCCAGCCGCAGCTCCTGCAGCCGGCGCGGGACGCGCACCGCCCAGCCCTTGTCCCGGAAGTGGCGCTTGATCTCGCCGACCACGGTCGGCGTGGCGTAGGTGGAGAACTCCACGCCGCGCTCGACGTCGAACCGGTCGACGGACTTGATCAGGCCGATGGTGGCGACCTGCGTGAGGTCGTCCAGCGGCTCCCCGCGGTTGCGGAACCGCCGGGCCAGGTGCTCGACCAGTGGCAGGTGCATCCGCACCAGCTGGTTGCGCAGCTCGGCGCGCTCCGGCGAGCCCTCGGGGAGCTTGCTCAGCTCGACGAACAGCGCGCGGGCACCGGACCGGTCGTGCGGGTCGTGCGGGTCCCCCGCCCCGGCCTGACCGGTGCTCTTCACGTGCTCGTGCTGATCCATCGGGCCTGCCTGCTCCGCCGTGTCCGTCACGTCCATCCGGTCCTCACGGGCCTGCTCGCGAGTGCGTTCACGGGCGTGCCCGCCCGGGTCGGGGTGCGGCAGTGCCGCGTGCCGCGGCCCGGGCCCCTCGGGGTCCGGGTGCTGGGCGGGCACGGAGGCGCGTCCGCGTGCCGCGGGCGCCTGGTGCTCCGCGGGCGTGCCCGGGTCTCCTGGCCTCACCACGACGGCCTCACGACAGCCCTGGTACGGCGCCGCGCTTCTTGTGCAGGGCGATGCTGACCGTCTTGTCCTCGGCCACGGTGGAGTCCACCTCGCCGGCCAGTGCGGACAGCACCGTCCAGGCGAAGGTGTCCCGCTCCGGCGCCCGGCCGTCGGTGGTCGGGGCCGAGACGGTGACCCACAGGGAGTCGCCGACCAGCCGGAACACGCAGCTCAGCACGGATCCGGGAACGGCCTGTTGCAGCAGGATCGCGCAGGCCTCGTCGACCGCGATCCGCAGGTCCTCGATCTCGTCGAGGGTGAAGTCCAGCCGTGCCGCGAGTCCGGCCGTGGCCGTACGCAGCACCGACAGATACGCCCCTGCCGCGGGCAGCCGGACCTCGACGAAGTCCTTCGACCCGGGCTCGCCTGCGATCTGGGACACCCACACCTCCAAGGTGGCACACGGTGATTGCTCTGGTTCGCAGTGACGCTATCGTGCTCGGTCCATCGGTGTCGCCCGGACGGAGCATGGGCGGCATCCGCTTCTGTCACCCATGGTAAGCGCATGGGTACGGACGGTGGGTAGTGATCCCAGGTCTCAATTCGCATGCGAAATCGCCCGGTTGTACGGACCGGCCCCCGTACGAGGGGCCGCCTCCGAGGTGGGGGCGGCCTGGGCGGCCAGCGCGTGCAGCGCCGGGCCGGCCAGCCGCTGCACCGTCCACTCGTCCTGCGGCCGTGCGCCGATCGCCCGGTAGACGGCCAGCGCCTTCTCGTTCCAGTCCAGCACCGACCACTCGAAGCGGGACCAGCCGCGCTCGACGCAGACGGCCGCGAGGGCGGCCAGCAGCGCCTTGCCGTGCCCGGCGCCGCGGGCCTCGGGCAGCACGAACAGGTCCTCCAGGTAGAGGCCGGGGGTGCCGGTCCAGGTGGAGAAGTTGCGGAACCACAGGGCGAAGCCCACCGCCTCGCCGCTCTCCTCGTCCTCCGCGATCAGCACGTGCGCCGCCGGGTCGGCGCCGAACAGCGCCTCCCGGAGTTGCTCGGGCGTGGCCCTGGCCTCCTCCAACGCCCGCTCGTAGGCGGCGAGTCGGCGGATCAGGTCATGGATGACCGGCAGGTCGGCGGGGATCGCGGCGCGGATCATGTACCCCAGGTTACGGGTGGCGGGTGTGACGTGCGTAAAGCTGCCGGTCGGTTCAGCCGGTGATGACCGCCGCGACCCGCGTCCCCGGGGCGAACGCGCCCTCCCGGGCCAGCGCCGCCACGCCGTACAGCATCTTCGCCACGTACACCCGTTCCACCGGCAGCCCGTGCAGGGCGGTGAAGGCGTCCGCGAAGACCTCCAGGTCAGGAGTGGTGCGGGCATAGCCGCCGTGGTGGAAGCGGTCCTCGACGCGCCAGCGGCCGCGCCGGCCGCCGAACGCCGCGTGCTGCAGCCGGGCGACGTCCGCGTCCAGGAAGGAGCCGCCGCGCAGCACCGCGAAACCGATGGCCTCGGCGCCGGCCGGCAGTCCGGCGGCCAGGCCGGCGAGGGTGCCGCCGGTGCCGCAGGCCACGGCCACCACGTCCGCCGCGCCGGCCAGCTCCCGGCCGAGGTCCGCGCAGCCGCGGGCGGCGAGCGCGTTGGAGCCGCCCTCGGGCAGCACGTAGGCCGGCCCGTGGCGGTCGAGCAGCGCGGCCAGCACCTCCGGCTCGGCCTTGCGGCGGTAGGTGGCGCGGTCCACGAACTCCAGCCGCATGCCGTCCGCGGCGGCCGCGGCCAGCGACGGGTTGAGCGGGCGGCCGGCCAGTTCGTCACCGCGCACTACGCCGACCGTGGCGAATCCGCACAGCCGGCCGGCCGCGGCGGTCGCCCGCAGGTGGTTGGAGTACGCGCCGCCGAAGGTGAGCAGGGTGCGGTGGCCGGCCGCGGCCGCGGCGTCCAGGTTGAGCCGCAGCTTGCGGTACTTGTTGCCGACCAGCCGCGGGTGGATGAGGTCGTCCCGCTTGAGCAGCAGCCGCACGCCGTACCGGGCCAGCGCCGGTTCCTCGACCTCGACCAGCGGCGAGGGCAGCCGTACGGCCGGCGGCGCCACGCCCGGCGAGGGCGCGGGGGTGCCGCCGTCGGACGGAAGGGGAGGGTCAGCGGCGGCCACGGCTTCATTGTCACCCGTGCCGGTGACAGTGCGGCCGGGCGGACCTCAGGCCCGTGGATGACCGCAGAGCGACCGGATTTCGTCGCACCCGGTCCCATGAGGGCCCTTCCCGGTGCATCCTTCTCCCGTGCAGGAAAACGTCCCGGGACCTGCGGGGCCCACACCACGGATCGCCACTGCGGCCAGTGACGCGGGAGACGCGCTCACCGCGACGGTGCGCGGGCTGCTGCCCTCGCTCACTCCGGCCGCGGCCAGGATCGCCTCGCTGATCGTCGAGGACCCGGCGCAGGTCGCGCGCAGCACGATCTCCGAGCTCAGCGCGCTGGCCGGCACGAGCGAGTCGTCCATCGTGCGCACCGCGCGGGCGCTGGGCTTCGCCGGCTACCCCGAGCTGCGGCTGGCGCTGGCCGCGTCGGCCGCCCGGCAGGCGCCGCGCTCGACGCTGAGTTCCGGCATCACCCCGGAGGACTCGGCGGGCGAGGTGATCGCCAAGCTGGTGCACACCGAGTCGCAGGCGGTGCTGGAGACGGCCACGCAGCTCGATCCGGAGCAGCTGACGGGCGCGGTCAAGGCGGTGTGCGCGGGCGGGCAGCTGCACATCGCGGGGGTCGGCGCGTCCGGCCTGGTGGCCCAGGACCTGCAGCAGAAGCTGGCGCGGATCGGCCGGCCCTGCCACGCGCACGGGGACTCGCAGTCGGCGCTGACCAGCGCGGTGCTGCTGGGCGAGGGCGACGTGTTCCTCGCCGTGTCGCACTCCGGTGAGAGCCGCGACGTGCTCGAACCGCTGCGCCGGGCCGCCGCGCAGGGTGCGACGACGGTGGTGATCACCAACCACCCGCTGTCGACGGCGGCCAGGCTCGCCGACTTCGTGCTGGTGTCGGCCGGCCGGGAGACCACCTTCCGGCCCGGCGCGATGGCCAGCCGGATCAGCCAACTGGTCGTGGTGGACTGCCTGTTCGTGTGCGTGGCGCAGCGCACGTTCGACACGTCGAGCCGTGCGCTGCGCATCACGCACCAGGCGCTGGAGAGCGACCGGGCGCAGTAGGCCCTGTCCGACGGACAGCACCGTCCGCCCCGCGGGGCGGACGGGATCCGCCAGGGACGGCCCGGGTCCGGTCAGGGAGGACCTGGTCCCGTCAGCAGGACCTCGCGTCCGGCCGCCCCCCGGCGGTCAGGGTTGGACCACGTCGACGTCGTCGGCGTTCACGAACGCGATGCGGTGGTTGTAGACGATCTCGTAGACCTTGGTCGTGCCGATGAAGTCGTGCTGGTCGTACGGCGCGGACCCGTCGTAGTAGATCGCGAAGTACGAGTCGGTGTGCACCGCGGGGCCGGAGGCCACGTAGGACTGCCCGGCCGGGATGCTGTAGAGCGTGCGGGCCACCTGCGCGCGCGGCGCGCCGCCCTCGAAGGCCACGAAGTCCGGCGGGTAGACGGACGCCTCCGGGTAGGCGGTGGTGTACACCGGGATCGAGCTGCGGCCGGCCTTGGGCACGATCCGCTCGGCCTTCACCGGCACGGTCGCCGGGTGCTGCGCCGAGTCCTGCAGCCACGCCTCCTGGCCGCCCCACCAGATCGCGGTCCAGCCCGGCTTGCGCTCGGCCACCACGTACTGCTCGCCGGCCGGCGCCTTGTCGCCCCAGTCGTTCATGGCGTTGGTGCCCGCCGAGCCGTCCTTGTGCAGGTACGGGTCGGAGACCAGCGGGGCGCTGGTGCTGGGCGCGGTGTACAGCGGCACGAAGCTCGCCGGCGAGGCGGGCGCGGTCACCGGGCAGTCGAAGCTGCGGTAGGGGCCGGGGAACTGCTTGTAGCCCTGCACGTCGTCGCAGTACGTCGTGGTCTGCAGGTTGTTCCGGTAGCCCGGCTTGATGGCCACGACGTCGCTGCCCTGCGGCGCGCTCGCCTGGATCGGGGCGCCCAGCAGGTCGAAGAAGTGCTCCCAGTCCCAGCCCGGTCCCGGGTCCCAGTGCTGGGTGGCCACGCCGCTCTCGGTGGTGCCGGGCACGTTGTCGTGGCCCAGGATGTGGGCGCGGTCCAGCGGGATGTCGTACTTCGCTGAGAGGTACTTCACCAGCGCGGCCGTCGAGCGGTACAGGTTCTCGCTGAACCAGCTGGCGCCGTGGGTGGCCCAGGCCTCCTGCTCGATGCCGATGGAGTGCTGGTAGAACGACCGGTTGCCGCTGTCCCAGGCGATGTCCTTGGTCGGGATCATCTGGGTGACGTGGCCGTCCTGCGAGCGCACCACGTAGTGCGCGCCGGCCGCGTACGTCGGGTCGCGGAACAGGTCCAGCGTGCCGTCGTACGTCTCGTCGGTGGTGTGCAGCGTGATGTAGCGGATGTCCAGACCGCCGTTGGGGCGGTCGGCCAGGTCGTGGCTGCCGTAGTCCCCGAGGTCCGACGGGTCGAGCAGGGTGTAGGCGCCCGGGATGAAGTCGCAGTCCAGGGACTTGGGGCACTCGGGCTTGGTGCTGCCCTTGGGCGGCGTGACGTCCTTCAGGCCGAGCTTCCCGACGTCGTTCCGGTTCGGGTGCAGGCCCGGGGTGGGGGCGAGGGTGAGCTGCTGCCCGTCCTGGGTGGTGCGGGAGGCGCCGGTGCGCAGGGTGTCCCACACGACGTCGGCGAAGGCCTGGGCGACCTTGTCCTCGGTGGGCTGGCCGTAGCGGGCGACGGCCGCGTACCAGCCGTCGGTGTCCTTGGGCAGCTTGCCGTGGCCGTAGCCGCGGGCGTAGGAGGCCAGGAGGGCGGCACCGGCCCGGATGTTCTGCGCCTCGTCGGTGGTGACCGCCGTCAGGTCGGTGCCGGCCAGCGCGGCGGCGGCCGCCGCGGTGTGCTCGGCGGGGGCCTTCAACAGGTCCGCGTAGCGCGGCGACTGGGTGGTCAGGCCGTCGGCGTCGAGTTCCTTCGCCGTGAGGTCGGTGAGGTTCATCGGGCCGTAGCCCGCCTCGGCGTTCTCCTGGCCGGCGTGCGCTTCCCAGCGGGTCTCGTTGTACGACAGCGCCTGGAGGACGGGCAGGGGGACGCCGAACTCCTTCGCGGCGGCGGTGAACTCGGCCTGCCGCGTGCTCTGCGGGTCGTCGGCGTGGGCGGTGACGGCGCCGGCGGCGGTCAGCGACAGCCCGGCCAGCAGCGACAGGGCCGCGGCCAGGGTCATGGTTCTGCGATGTCTGAACGGGCGGTGCATCCAGGCTCCTTGCGTTGCCAGTGCGGTTCTTCGATCACGGTTGCGCACAAGTGCTGGCCGCAGCCTGGCGATTGGTGTTGGCACAAAGCAACCGTTCGCACGTAAGTCATGGAACTTTTTGCCAACCGGAAGCGGAGGGCCGGGATGTGAGGGCCTGGAACGTGGCGGGTCGGGAGCGTGCCGGATGCGGAGCGCGCCGGATCGGGAGCGTCCCGGGTCCGGAACGGACGCGTCCCCGTCCACCGGCACGGGGGGACCGGTGGACGGGGACCTCTGCGGCCGGACGGGGGACCCGGCACCGTGTAAGAGGGATCGACGGGGTCCAGGTGTGACATGGACCGGCGTGTGCCGTGCGTCACACCCCCCGGGTCAGATCCTGGCGACGCCTTCCGCGCGGGCCGCGGCGGCCACCGCGGCGGTGACCGCGGGCGCCACCCGCGGGTCGAACGGGGACGGGATCACGCAGGCCGGCGACAGCTCGTCGGCGACGACCGCGGCGAGCGCCTCGGCGGCGGCCAGCTTCATGCCCTCGGTGATGGCGGAGGCCCGGACCTGGAGCGCGCCGGCGAAGATGCCGGGGAAGGCCAGCACGTTGTTGATCTGGTTGGGGAAGTCGCTGCGTCCGGTGGCGACCACCGCCGCGTACTTGTGCGCCACGTCCGGGTGGATCTCCGGGGTGGGGTTGGCCATCGCGAAGACGAAGGCGCCCTCGGCCATGGCGGCCACCGCCTTCTCGGCCACCGTCCCGCCGGAGACGCCGATGAAGACGTCGGCGCCGGCCATCGCGTCCTCCAGGGAGCCGGTCAGGCCGGTGGAGTTGGTGAACGACGCCAGGTCCCGCTTGACCGGGTTGAGGTCGTCACGGCCGGCGTGCACCACGCCCTTGCGGTCGCTGACCGCGACGTCGCCGATGCCGGCCTCGACGAGGATCCTGGCGATGGCGACCCCGGCCGCCCCGGCGCCGGAGATGACCGCCCGCAGCGAGCCGAGCTGCCGCCCCGTCAGCAGGCAGGCGTTGCGCAGCGCGGCGAGCGTCACCACGGCCGTGCCGTGCTGGTCGTCGTGGAACACCGGGATGTCCAGCCGCTCCTTGAGCCGCTCCTCGATCTCGAAGCAGCGCGGCGCGGAGATGTCCTCCAGGTTCACCCCGCCGAAGGACGGCGCCAGCCGGACCACGGTCTCCACGATCTCGTCGACCTCGGTGCAGGCGAGCGCGATGGGCACCGCGTCGACCCCGCCGAACTGCTTGAACAGGATCGCCTTGCCCTCCATCACCGGCAGCGACGCCTCCGGGCCGATGTCGCCCAGGCCCAGCACCGCGGTGCCGTCCGTGACGACCGCGACCACCTGGGACTTCCAGGTGTAGTCGTGGACGAGTTCGGGCTTGTTCGCGATGGCCGTGCACACCTCGGCGACCCCGGGCGTGTACGCCAGCGACAGGTCGTCGGCGTTGTGCACCGGAACCGTGGACGCGACCTCCATCTTGCCGCCGCGGTGCAGGGCGAAGACCGGATCGATGGGAAACGCGTCCTGGGACGGCTGTTCGGTGTCGGACCGGGGATTGACGATCTCCGCTGCCACTTTTTGACCCCTTTGTCGGAATTGATGAGGGAGAATACTCCTCGCGATGAGCGGAGGAGGTGGGCTCGGCGTCCGTGCCGCCAGGAACGATCGACCATGGCGGAAGCCGGAAGCCGGGCGCGCCGCACGCACGCCGTGGGCCCCGGATGAGGGGTGAAGGACCCGTTCTACCGGAAAGGGGATTCCGGTGACGAGTGATATGCGATCGGAGGAGACCGATCCGAGTGTGGCCCCATCGCGGTCCGGCCTTGGTGTACCGGCCCGATGGGTGCCCGGGGATCGCCCGTTATCCGATTTTGACACAACCAGAACCCTGACTGCGGCTGTCCGGATGGCAAGATGCACAGATCACACAGGGTGGCGGTGCTCGAAGTCGCGCGCCGTGGCCCCTGCACGCAGCACCCCCCATTCCGCAGGAGGACACCGCGATGACCGCACGTACCCCCCGGCGATCCGCCGCCTTCTCCCGTCTCAGCGCGGTCGCCGCCCTTGCCGTCGCCGGCACCCTGGTCCTCGCCGGATGCGGCGACCAGACGAAGAAGGACAGCGGCTCCGACACGGGGAACAGCGCGGCGCCGAGCGGTTCCGCCTCCGCCACCAGCGCCAAGGCCCCGCTCTTCGACAAGCTGCCGAAGAAGTACCAGGACTCCGGTGTGATCAAGGTCGGCACCGATGCCTCGTACGCCCCGATGGAGCAGACGCAGAACGGCCAGATCGTCGGCATCGACCCGGACATCGCGCAGGCGCTGTCCAAGCAGCTCGGCGTGAAGTTCCAGTTCACCAACGGCCAGTTCGACGGCCTGATCACCTCGCTGTACACCGGCCGCGAGGACATCGCGATGTCGGCCATGAGCGACACCAAGGCGCGCCAGCAGGGCCTGGACGACAAGGGCAAGAAGGTCGGCAAGGGCGTCGACTTCGTCGACTACTACATGTCCGGTTCCTCCCTTCTGGTGAAGAAGGGCAACCCCAAGGGCGTCAAGGCGCTCGCCGACCTGTGCGGCCAGACCGTCGCCGTGCAGCGCGGCACGATCTACGAGGACGCCTTCAAGAAGCAGAAGACGGCCTGCGGGTCGAAGGGCCTGACCATCCAGGCGTTCGACACCGACTCCGAGGCGCAGACCCGCGTCAAGGCCGGCGGCGCGGTCGCCGACCTCAACGACACGCCGGTCGCCGCGTACATCGCCCAGAAGTCCGGCAACGGCAACGACTTCGAGATCGCCGGCGACCCGGCCGACGCCGGCCCGTTCGGCATCGCCACCGACAAGAGCAACTCCCAGCTGCGGGACGCCCTGAAGGACGCCATGGACGCGATCATCGCCGACGGCTCGTACGCCCAGGTGCTGCAGAAGTGGAACGCCTCCAGCGGGGCCATCAAGACGGTCACCGTCAACGGCGGATCCTGACCGGCCGGCAGGGGTGAAGGGCAGTCGCCGTGACTGAAGTGACCGACACGTTCGACAAGGGACCCGCCGTCACCGGGTCCCCCTACGAGGCGATCCGGGCCGTGCCGGTACGCCACTACGGCCGCTGGATCAGCGCGATCGTGGTGGTGGCGCTGCTGGCGTGGCTCGGCTACGCGTTCTCGCAGGGCAACATCCTGTGGGGCACGGTCGGGGACAAGCTCTTCGACCGCACCGTGATGCAGGGTGCCTGGCACACCATCCTGATCTCGGTCTGCGCGATGGCCATGGGCCTGGTGCTGGGTGTGGTCTTCGCGGTCATGCGGCTGTCGAAGAACCCGGTGACCAGCGCGGTGTCCTGGCTGTACATCTGGTTCTTCCGCGGCACCCCGGTGTACGTGCAGCTGCTGATGTGGTTCAACCTCTCGTTGATCTTCCCGGTGATCAACCTGATGCCGCTGTACAAGAACGACACCGTCGCGGTGATGACGCCGTTCGTGGCCGCCCTGCTGGGCCTCGGCCTCAACGAGGGCGCCTACATGGCCGAGATCGTCCGGGCCGGCGTGCAGTCGGTGGACTACGGCCAGACCGAGGCGGCGCACGCGCTCGGCATGACCGGGCCGCGCACCATGTGGCGGATCGTGCTGCCGCAGGCGATGCGGGTGATCATCCCGCCGACCGGCAACGAGTTCATCAACATGCTGAAGACCTCGTCGCTGGTGTCGGTGGTGCAGTACACCGAGCTGTTGCGGGCCACCTCCAACATCGGCAGCGACACCACGGCGATCATGGAGATGTACTTCGTGGCGTCGATCTGGTACCTCGTGCTGACCAGCGTGTTCAGCATCGGCCAGTACTACGTGGAGCGCCGCTTCGCCCGCGGCTCGCAGCGGTCGCTGCCGCTCACCCCGTGGCAGAAGGTCCGGGCGAACCTGACCACCCTGCGCCGACCGAAGGTGGCCTGAACCGATGAGTGTCCAGCCGATGGTGAAGGCGGAAGCCGTTCACAAGTCCTTCGGGGCCGCGCACATCCTCAAGGGCGTCGACCTGGAGGTGGCGCCCCGTGAGGTGTTCTGCCTGATCGGACCGTCCGGGTCGGGCAAGTCCACGTTCCTGCGGTGCATCAACCACCTGGAGAAGATCAACGCCGGCCGGCTGTGGGTCGACGGCGCGCTGGTCGGGTACCGCGAGCACGGCGGGAAGCTGTACGAGCTCAAGGACCGCGAGGTCGCCGCCAAGCGCCGCGACATCGGGATGGTCTTCCAGCGGTTCAACCTCTTCCCGCACATGACGGCGGTGGAGAACGTCATGGAGGGCCCGGTCCAGGTCAAGCGGGAGTCCAAGGCGGTCGCCCGGGAGCGGGCGAAGGCCCTGCTGGACCGGGTCGGCCTGGCCGACAAGGCGGCCAACTACCCGTCCCAGCTGTCCGGCGGCCAGCAGCAGCGGGTGGCCATCGCCCGCGCGCTGGCCATGGAGCCCAAGCTGATGCTCTTCGACGAGCCGACGTCGGCGCTCGACCCCGAACTGGTCGGCGACGTGCTGGACGTGATGCGCGGTCTCGCCGAGGACGGCATGACGATGATCGTCGTGACGCACGAGATGGGGTTCGCCCGCGAGGTGGGCGACGCGCTGGTGTTCATGGACGACGGCGTCGTCGTGGAGTCCGGGCACCCGCGGGACGTCCTGCTCAAGCCGCAGCACGAGCGCACGAAGTCCTTCCTATCAAAGGTACTGTGACAGGTCGTCAGGCAACAAGGGGGTGCGGGCGCGGAGCCCGTACCCCCTCCTGCCGTGCCGTGCGGGTGCCGCGCTCAGCGCAGTGCCAGGACCATGGCGTCGGACGGCGAGCTCCACACCGTGCGGGCCTCGGCGAACCCGGCGTCCCGCAGCGCTTCGGCGTGCCAGGCCGCGGACGGGGTGTCGCCGTCGGCGTGCTCGCCGTAGATCCGGAACCGCTCGGCGGTCGGCCCGGCGAGCGCCGGATCGGCGGCGGCCAGCTGCCACCAGGCCGCCCAGTCGAGCACCCCGGCGGCCTTCTCCCGGTCCATCCGGGCGTGCCGCAGGGCGCGTTCAGCCTGGTTGATCCCCGGGGTGGACGGGTCGGGCATGTGGTCGGCGTTGAGGAACACCCCGCCGGGGCGGACCAGGGCGGCCAGTTGCCCGTACAGCACGCGCAACTGGTCCGAGTGCAGCCAGTGCAGGGCGGTGGCGGTGAGCACCGCGTCGTAGCCGTCGTGCGGCAGCAGGGCCGGCCAGCCGGGGTCCTTGAGGTCGGCGGTGACCAGGGTGACCCGCGGGTCGTCCGCGAAGGACCCGCCGGCGATGGTGAGCAGCGCGGGGTCGAGGTCGACGCCGGTGCTGGCCGCCTCGGGGAGCCGGGCGAGCAGCCGGTCGGTGATACTTCCGGTACCGCAGGCGAGGTCCAGCACCCTGGGCGCGCTCCCGGCGGTCGCCTCGACCATGTCGAGCATCACCCGGAAGCGCTCCTCCCGGTCGGGCATGTACCACTCCTGCTGGCGGTCCCAGCTGCGCTGCCAGGCGCGCCAGTCGGTCGCGGGCACCGTCGATCCCATCGAACACTCCGATCTGTAATACCCTGTAAGCACGTTCAGCCATTACCGAGCCTAGACCGTGTGTCGTAAGGACTGCAAGTGGAACTGGCCTATTACGCGGACTACGCCGTGCGTCTCGTCAACAGCGAGGAGCCCGAGCGCGGTACCGATTCCCTGACCTCGCTGGAGGCCGCGCGCGAGCTGTTCGGCTCCAGCACGCATCTGGCCGCCCGCGCGGCGGAGGCCGACGTCGCGCGGCTGCGCACGGTGCGCACCCGGCTGCGCGGGGTCTTCGAGGCCGCCGACGAGGGCGACGAGGTCCGGGCGGTGGACCTGCTGAACGCGCTGATGCTGGAGTTCCCGGTCAGCCCGCAGATCTCCGGGCACGACCACCTGGACGACGCCACCGGCCGCCCGGACTGGCACATGCACCTGGCCGACCACTCGGCCACCGCGGGTGCCGCCTACTCGGCCATCGCCTGCATGGGCCTGGCCTTCCAGCTCGCCACGCTCGGCGTGGACCGGCTGGGGATCTGCGAGGCGGCACCGTGCCGCAACGCCTACGTCGACACATCGACAAACCGTTCGCGCAGGTACTGCTCGGACCGCTGTGCGACCCGCGCGAACGTCGCGGCCTACCGGGCCCGCAAGCGCCTGGAGAACGAGCGGTCGGCGCGCAGCGGCCGCACGCAGGACGCCGCCCAGGAGGCCAGCGAGGCCACCCCGGTCAGCGAGCGCTGAACCTTCTGCGCCGGCCGGAACCGGCCGCGGGCCCGCGCCAGCACCAGGTCGTCCGGCACCGTGCCGAACTCCCGGCTGTCGTTCTCCACGAACGCGTTGTCGCCCATCACCCACCAGCCGCCGTCACGCCGCTCCACGGCGCGCTTGACGATCAGCAGGTCCTGCTGCAGCGGGTGCCGCAGCACCACCACATCTCCCTCGCGTACCAGCTCGGCACCGCTGCTGACCTTCTGGATCAGCAGCCAGTCCCCGTGCAGCAACGTAGGTGCCATCGATGGACCGGTGACCTCGACAACTTGCCACGACAGCCTGCCGGCCCCCTGCTCCCGCATCCTCCGCCTCCTGGCTCGTTCCTCCACCGCCCCCAGGGTGACACCAGACTTTTGGCCTAAGCCACCTGGGGCACCCGAGAAAACGACTCCTCCAGGGAGTAATGTCCCACCTGAAAGACGATCACGAGGAAGGACAGCCATGTTCACTCGCCTGTTCGCGCCCAAGGTCAAGGTCAGCGCCCACTGCGACCTGCCCTGCGGCGTGTACGACCCGGCCCAGGCCCGCATCGAGGCCGAGTCCGTCAAGGCGGTCCAGGAGAAGTACCAGGCCAACGAGGACGCGGACTTCCGCACCCGGGCCGTGCTCATCAAGGAGCAGCGCGCGGAGCTGGCCAAGCACCACGTCTCGGTGCTGTGGAGCGACTACTTCAAGGCCCCGCACTTCGAGAAGTACCCGCAGCTGCACCAGCTGGTCAACGACACCCTGAAGGCGCTCAGCGCCGCCAAGGCGTCGAACGACCCGGCGACCGGTCAGAAGGCTCTGGACCTGATCGCCGAGATCGACAAGATCTTCTGGGAGACCAAGAAGGCCTGACCCGGCCTGAACCGGTCCTGCACGGGTCCTGGACCCGTTCTCGAGCCGCCCCACGGTGTGACCGCACCGGGGGCGGCTTCGTCGTTCCCGCGGGAGTGACGCGCGGTGTGCGTCACATCGCGGAGCGGTTTCGCCGGGGCCGAGGGGGTCGTAGGGTCGGGCCATGTTTGCTGTCTACGCCGCGCGCATCGATGCCGAGCACCCCCTGAACGGGCTGGAGTCGGGGGAGCGGCCGGCGCCGCGCGCCCGGGACGGCTGGTCCACCGTCACGGTGAAGGCGGCCTCGCTGAACCACCACGACCTGTGGTCCCTCAAGGGCGTGGGCCTGGGTGAGGAGAGCCTGCCGATGATCCTGGGCTGCGACGCGGCCGGGATCGACGAGGACGGCAACGAGGTGGTGCTGCACTCGGTCATCGGCCAGAGCGGGTACGGCGTCGGGCCGGACGAGAAGCGGTCCATCCTCACCGAGCGCTACCAGGGCACGTTCGCCGAGCAGGTGACCGTGCCGACCTGGAACCTGCTGCCCAAGCCGAAGGAGCTCAGCTTCGCGGAGGCGGCCTGCCTGCCCACCGCGTGGCTGACCGCGTACCGGATGCTGTTCACCAATGCCGGCGTGCGGCCCGGCGATTCGGTGCTCGTGCAGGGCGCGGGCGGCGGCGTCGCCACCGCGGCGATCGTGCTCGCCCGGGCGGGCGGCCTGCGGGTCTACGCCACCAGCCGCGACGCGGCCAAGCGCAAGCGGGCCGAAGAGCTGGGCGCGCACGGCGTGTTCGAGCCCGGCGCGCGGCTGCCCGAGCGGGTGGACGCGGTGATCGAGACGGTGGGCGCGGCCACCTGGTCGCACTCGGTGAAGTCGCTGCGGCCCGGCGGCACCCTGGTGATCTCCGGCGCGACCAGCGGCCCGAACCCGCGCTCCGCCGAGCTGACCCGGATCTTCTTCCTCGAACTGAAGGTGGTCGGCTCCACCATGGGCAGCAAGGACGAGCTGCAGGACCTGCTGTCCTTCTGCGCCGTCACCGGCGTGCGCCCGGTCATCGACTCGGTGCTGCCGCTGGACCGGGCCCGCGAGGGCTTCGAACACCTCGCCGCGGGCGAGGTGTTCGGCAAGATCGTGCTGACGCCGTGACGCCGTGACGCCGTGACGCCGTGACGCCGCCCTGACGCGGCCCCTGGGGGCTTCGGGTGTCCCGGCGGCGTCGCGCGCCCCCGGGCCTCAGCCCTCGGGGCGCCGGCCGCCGTGCAGGGCCGCCGTGATGTGGGCCGCCGCCGACGACAGATGGCGGCGCACCTCGCGCAACTGCCCGTCGCTGACGCCGCGGTCCCGGGCCGTGTCGCGGATGTCGTCCCGGAAGCGGTCGAGCAGCCGCTCCAGGTCCCGCAGCGGGTTCTCCGAGACGGGTGCCTCGTCCGCGGCCTCGCCGTTCCCGCCGGCCTCGGCCTCCGCGGGGGCCTCGCCGGAGGTGTCGCCCGGGTCCTTCACCGGGGGGACCGGGCCGGTCGCCTGGCCCCACGGGGTGGTCGGCACGTCCATGCCGCCGCCCCTGGGGTGGCCGACGCCGAACTGGCCCAGTTCACGGGTGAGTTCGGCCAGCCCCTCGCGCAGCCCGGCCTGCCAGTCGCCGGCCCTGGAGTGCGACTGCACCTGCTCCTGCACCTGCCGGGCGATGCGCTGCACCTCCTCGCGGGCGCTGTCCATCGCGTCGTGGGCCGCCTTGGCCTGGCGGCGGGCGTCGCGGGCCTCCTGCTTGGCGCGGCGGCTCTCCTCCTTCGCCCGGTTGGCCTGCTCCTTCCACTGCTGCCGCTGGGCGCGCTCGGCGCCGGCGGAGGCCGCGTGGGCCTGCTGGGCGGCCGCCTGGACCTCGCGGCGCAGATCGCCCGCGGCACCGCGGACGTCCTCGCGGATCTCCGCGGCCAGCGCCGACACCGACTCGCGGATCTCGGCCTCCAGCCCGGCGATCTCGTCGGCGCGCTCGGCCAGTTCGGCGCGGCCGGCGTCGGTGAGGGAGTAGACCTTGCGGCCGCCCTCGGTGGAGTGGGTGACCAGGCCCTCCTTCTCCAGCTTGGCCAGCCGCGGGTAGACCGTGCCGGCCGAGGGCGCGTACAGGCCCTGGAAGCGCTCCTCCAGCAGCCGGATCACCTCGTAGCCGTGGCGCGGCGACTCGTCGAGCAGCTTGAGCAGGTAGAGCCGGAGCCGGCCGTGGGCGAAGACGGGGGCCATGTCAGGCGTCCTTCCGCAGCGAGTGGCCGTCGGCGGGCAGATCCTCCAGGGGTGGCCTGCGCAGCAGGGCGAGCGCCCCGGAGACGGTGGTGGCCCGCAACCGGGCGCTGCCCTGGCCGATCCGGCCGGTGATCCGCTTGGGGCCCCAGCCGGACACCTGCAGCTCCTCGAAGGCGCAGGAGACCCGGCCGCTGGTGGTGCTGGCGTCGACGTCCGCGTCGCCCGGCTCGGGGATGCGGATGGCGATCTCACCGGAGACCGTGCTCAGCTGGACGTCGGCGCCGGCCGAGGGGTCCAGGTCGAGCACCATGTTGCCGCTCACCGAGTCGGCCTTGACCTCGGGGCCGCTGCCCTCCACCACGGTGAGGTCGCCGGAGACGGTGCCGAAGACCAGCTCGCCGGAGAGCGACTGGGCCTCGACGCTGCCGGACACGGTGCTGGCCCGCACCGGGCCGGTGAGCCCGACCAGCGTGCTGTCACCGTGGACGCCCTGCACGGTGGTGGGCCCGGACAGCCCGGAGACCACCGCGCTCGCGCCGACCACGCCGACCTCGACGCGGGTGTGCTCGGGGACGGCCAGCGAGATCACCGCGTGCCGCTTCCAGCCCTTGCGGTCGAGCCACTTCAGCAGGCCCTGCCACGGCAGGTCCTCGTAGGCGACGGTGAGCTCCGAGCCCTTGAGCCGGACCTTCAGCGGCGGGCCCTCGATCTCGGTGACCTCCACCCGGGCCGGGCCCGAGTCGGTGCCGACCACGTTGACGGCGCCGTTGACGATCCTCACGTTGAGGGCGTCCACGGTCTCGTCGAACACGAAGGTCTCGGGACCGGTGACGGTCCGCTCCGCCGTGCCGCTCATACTGCCCCTCCGGGTGCTCGCGAACGCAACATATCGCGTTCTCCAAGGAGACACGATATATCGCGTGACGCGTAAGTCAAGCGGTCGTCAGCCCGGTGCGTGATCCGCCGGTCGGTCCGGCGGGCCGGTCGCTCATTCGTCGTCCTCGTCGTCGTCCAGCCGGGCCAGCCAGGTGGCCAGCCGCTCCACCGGGATCTCGAACTCGGGATTGAGGTCGACGAACTCGCGCAGCCGGTCGGCGAGCCATTCGAGGCTGACCTCCTCCTCGCCGCGCCGGTCGGCCAGTTCCTCGATGCCGCGGTCGGTGAAGTACACGGTGTGCTCCGGAGGGGTGTCGTAGGGGGACGGGGACTTTGGGGAGGTGGGACGCCGGTACGGGGGCCGGGGTGCCCGGTACGGCCCGGGGCCCCGTACCGCGACGGTACGGGGCCCCGGGCGGGGTGCCGGTGCGAGCGGCGGGAAGCCGGATCAGATCTCGAAGACTTCCGTCACCAGCTGCTCCTGCTGGGCCTGGTGCCGCTTGGCGGAGCCCACGGCCGGCGAGGACGACGCCGGGCGGGACACCCGGCGCAGCCGGTCCGCGTTGTCCGGGGCCGCACCCAGCAGCAGGTCCAGGTGGTCGATCAGGTTGAGCGCGATGAACGGCCAGGCGCCCTGGTTGGCCGGCTCCTCCTGCGCCCAGACGAACTTCTGGGCCTTGCTGTACGGCGCCACCGCGGCCTGGATCTCCAGCGCCGGCAGCGGGTACAGCCGCTCGATGCGCAGGAACGCCACGTCGTCGGCGCCCCGCCGCTCCCGCTCCGCGACCAGGTCGTAGTAGACCTTGCCGGTGCAGAAGACGACCTTGCGCACCGCCTCCGGGTCCACCGTGGTGTCGCTGATCACCGGCTGGAACTGGCCGCTGGTGAAGTCCTCGGCCTTCGACGCCGCCGCCTTGAGCCGGAGCATCGACTTCGGGGTGAAGACGATCAGCGGCTTGTGGTGCGGGTTGTGCACCTGCCAGCGCAGCAGGTGGAAGTAGTTGGCCGGGGTGGTCGGGAAGGCCACCGTCATGTTGTTCTGCGCGCACAGCTGGAGGAACCGCTCGATGCGGGCCGAGGAGTGGTCCGGGCCCTGGCCCTCGTAGCCGTGCGGCAGCAGCAGCGTGACGCCGGAGGTCTGGCCCCACTTCTGCTCGGCCGCCGAGATGTACTCGTCCACGATCGTGGAGGCGCCGTTGACGAAGTCGCCGAACTGGGCCTCCCACATCACCAGCGCGTCCGGGCGGGCCAGCGAGTAGCCGTACTCGAAGCCCATCGCCGCGTACTCGCTGAGCAGCGAGTCGTAGACGTTGTAGCGCGCCTGGCCCTCGGACAGGTACAGCAGCGGGGTGTACTCCTCGCCGGTGTTCTGGTCCACCAGGACGGCGTGCCGCTGGCCGAAGGTGCCGCGGCGGGAGTCCTGGCCGGCCAGCCGGACGGTGGTGCCCTCCATCAGCAGCGAGCCGATGGCGAGCGTCTCGCCCATGCCCCAGTCGATCGTGCCGTCGCTGACCGACGCCGCGCGGCGCTGCAGCTGCGGCATCAGCCGCGGGTGCACGGTGATGTTGTCCGGGATGTTGACCTGCGACTCGGCGATCCGCTTGATCACCTCGGCGGAGACCGCCGTCGGCACCGTGACCGGGAACTCCGACTGGTCCAGCGCCGGCACCGCGGGGGACGGCGCGGCGGACGCCTCGCGGACCTCGGCGAAGACCTTCTCCAGCTGGCCCTGGAAGTCCTGCAGCGCCTGCTCGGCCTCTTCCAGCGTGATGTCGCCCCGGCCGATCAGCGACTCGGTGTACAGCTTGCGCACCGAGCGCTTCTTGTCGATCAGGTTGTACATCAGCGGGTTGGTGAACTGCGGGTTGTCGCCCTCGTTGTGACCGCGGCGGCGGTAGCAGATCACGTCGATGACGACGTCCTTGTTGAACGCCTGGCGGAACTCGAAGGCCAGCCGGCCCACGCGGACCACGGCCTCCGGGTCGTCGCCGTTGACGTGGATGATCGGCGCCTCGATCATGCGCGCCACGTCGGTGGCGTACATCGAGGAGCGGGACGCCTCGGGCGCCGCGGTGTAGCCGACCTGGTTGTTGATCACCACGTGCACGGTGCCGCCGGTGCGGTAGCCGCGCAGCTGCGACATGTTGAGCGTCTCGGCCACCACGCCCTGGCCGGCGAAGGCCGCGTCGCCGTGCAGCGCCACCGGCAGCACCGTGAAGTCGGTGCCGGCCTTGTTGATGACGTCCTGCCGGGCACGGGCGATGCCCTCGATGACCGGGTCGACGGTCTCCAGGTGCGAGGGGTTGGCGGCCAGCGAGACCTTGACCTGCTCGCCGTCCAGCCCGGTGAAGGTGCCCTCGGCGCCCAGGTGGTACTTCACGTCGCCGGAGCCGTGCATCGACTTCGGGTCGAGGTTGCCCTCGAACTCGCGGAAGATCTGCGCGTACGACT